>JASHTD010000340.1 GCA_030040725.1 Candidatus Sulfotelmatobacter sp.
GATGCGTTGCTCAGACAGCGCGAAACCGCATCGCAAATCGGCCTTACCAGCCATCAGCGCCGCGAAAATCTTCGTGGCGCATTCGCAGTTTCGGATACTGAACTGGTTCGTCGCCGCGAAGTGCTGATTGTGGATGACGTATACACGACCGGCGCAACAGTTTCGGAGTGCGCACGAGTATTACGGCGCGCTGGAGCGACGAAGATTTGGGTCGCAACTGTGGCGCGCACGCTGAAAGAGTCTGCTCAGCATGCAGGAATTGAACTGTCGGCAGTCAGCCCAGCCGACGAGCCTGGCGATACACAAGCCACGCTCGCTCGAGCGGTCGGCGGCTGATCTCGACGCAGGGTGCGCAGGAAGCATCTAAGTCATCGCACAGATGATGAGAAAAGCGAACGGAGCAAGCAGCGGGAGAAGAATATAAAAGATGTCTGTGAGAAGCGAAGTCGGGTCAGGAGCGACGAGCCGGCACACCGGGAGCCTGTTTGCGGCGACCGCGGTGCATCGTGACAGCGACGGAAATTCGTTGCACGCTCCCGTGCTGGTTCTGAACGCCTCTTATGAGCCCATCAACGTTTGTGCCGCCCGACGCGCGCTCGTGCTGGTGCTCAAAGGCGTGGCTATGACGGAAGAAGAGAACGGACATTTTCTTCACGCCGCGCGCGTGGCCATGCGCGTGCCTTCGGTAATCCGCCTGCTTGAATATCGCCGCATTCCGCATCAGAGCCGCGCCCTTTCACGAAAGAACATTCTGCTGCGTGATCGCAATATGTGCCAGTATTGTGCGGCGGTATTACCTTCGAGCGAGTTAACGCTCGACCACGTGATTCCGCGCTCCCGCGGAGGTTCCTCCACCTGGGAAAATCTTGTTGCCTGTTGCCACGCCTGCAACCGCCGCAAGGGTAACCAGTTTCCTGCAGAAGCGGGCATGAAGCTGATGCGCGAGCCGCGCGCCTTCAATCTCCACACCAGCCGCCACATCATGCGGTTGATGGGCCGAAGTGACGATAAGTGGAGGAAGTACCTGTTTTATTAGGGCTGAAAAGTTTCAAGATTCAGAGTTTCAAAGTTTCAACCCGCCAAGCTTGAGGCCCAGTCACTGCGGCGTCTGCGGATTCGGCGTCGCGTTCGGCTTCTGCTGATCCGGGCTCGCCTTCTGATCCGGCGTCTTCTGATCCTGCGGATTCGCCTTCTGCACTTCCTGCCCGTTATAGAGAATCTTCACGCTCGAGCCAAATCGTTTGTAATCCTCGTACTTCACGATCTCGCGAATGTGAATATCGTTCAGTTGAAAGTGCAGCGTGTCATCCGCGCGGGTGTAGGTGGGAAACCAGTATTTGCCGTCGATCTGCTGCCGCCAGGTGGTGAACTTCGGATAGAGGTGTTCGGTTTTTCCTTTTTTGCGCTCTTCCGGCACGGCCTTTCCGTAGGTTTTTACGATCTGGAAGTCGTGGTCGTCCACCCAGATGCGTCCCTGAAAATATCTCTTCTTTCCCTCGAATTGCTTGGGTGCGATGTCGAACACGTAGCAGTGCAACTCATCTTCCTGCTGCTGGCCCACGTAGAGAATGTTGTATTCCGGAATCTCATCGCTGGTCAGCACAAAAGGCAGCCGGTGCCGAAAATCCTGGACGTCGCCTTCGTCCAGCGAGAGACCCCCTTGCTCCAGACTCGATTGCGGCGCAAACACCACGTTTTCGATGCGATGCCCCTGATCGTCAAACAGCACATCAAACACTTCTTTGTACTCGCCCGTGATCGTCGACCCGTCCAGGGTCATTACGTGGATATCTTCGCGGTAGGTGTACTGATCACGCGCCTCTTTGAATTCCTTTTCTTTTGTGGCAAATCGCTGAATAATTTCTTCCGCCGTGATGCCCTTTGGAGGATCGCTTACCAGCGGGCCCTCCTGTGCAGTAGCGTTAACCACCGCAAGCGTACAAGTGGCGACTACAGCGAACAGCGAAAGGACGCGCCTAAGCCGGATCATGGCTCTATTTTAGCGGATAACTGGGAAAGTGAAGCCAGAGAAGATTGCTTCTCTACGGCGAATATCTGACCGCGGCAACCCTCCCTCGACCCCTCTCCGCTCAGTGAGGCCGAGGGTAGGGCGCTGCAGTTCTGCCGCTTACTTGGATGCAGCACGGTAGGATGGGTTGCCGCTTGGGGACTTGGGCTCCCGCACAAAAAAGGACTACGGAATTGTCATCGGCGAGCTTAAGTCAAAGACCTGAATTGAGTCGAAATTGTTTTCCGAAGGATGCGCAGCAGCGGCAGAAAGAGGAATGTGTCGGATTCTTGAGCCGCAACTCGTAATGTGATGCCGGCGCGTTGCGCCGACGAGCTAGATGTAACCGCCCCGTCCTGCTACACTCATCGGTTTGCCAGGGTAACGACGCTCGTGGCAAGGTCTGATTCAGGAGCTCTTATGCGCCGCTCTTTTCTGGTTTCTCTCGCTCTGATTGCGTTCGGATTTTCCGCATTCGCCCAGGCCAAGCACCCTTTTACCTTCGAAGACATGATGAAACTCAAGCGCGTCGCCGAGCCGGAGGTTTCGCCCGATGGCAAATGGGTGATTTTCAGCGTGGTCGATGTCGATCTTGCGGCCAACACAAAGACACCGCATGTGTGGGTTGTGCCACTAAACCATGTAGGGACAGCCGCCTCCGCTGTCCAGCCCGGCGAAGCCGGGCAGCCTTCATCGGCAGAGCGAATCTTGATCGGCGATCAGGACGCCGACCGCCCACGCTGGGCTCCGGACGGGAAACGATTTGCGTTTATTTCGACGAAAGATGGCGGGTCACAGGTTTGGATTGCGGATTTCGATCCCAATGCCGGTGCAGTGATCACCACGCACAAACTAACCTCGGTTGTTACAGAGGCGGGAGGCGAGCTTTGGTCGCCGGACGGCAAGAACATTCTGTTCACTTCGGACGTTTACCCTGAGTGCGACGGCACACCTCAGGCTGAAACTGACTGCAATGCGAGAAAGGTGAAAGCGGCCGAGCAGTCGAAAGTCAAAGCGCAGATCTTCACGCACCTGCTTTATCGCCATTGGAACGCGTATAGGGAAGGCAAGCGCAGCCATATTTTTGTCATTCGCGCTCCGAAGGAAGGACCGGCGGCAGATTCCGATGAGGAATCGATTATGGAAAATTATCCGCGCGACCTGACGCATGGTGACTTCGAAGCGCCGGTGTTCTCCCTGGGTGGACAGGATGATTACGCTTTCTCGCCCGATGGAAAGGAAATTTGCTACACGTCGAATCACGACAAGAATCCCGCGGCTTCGACCAATAACGACCTCTGGATCGTCCCGGTCAGCGGAGGCCAGGCGAAAGACATCACCGCCGACAACCCCGCCAGCGACTCGTCGCCGCTCTATTCGCCCAATGGACGCTACATCGCCTACCGCGCCCAGGAGCGTCCCGGATACGAGAGCGACCGCTTCCGCCTCATGCTCTACGATCGCAAGACGGGCGAGAAGAAGAATTTGACGGAGAACTTCGATGGATGGGTCGGCGATTTTACCTGGTGGCGAAACGTTATTTTCTTTAGCTCAGAGAGTGAAGGCGGCTCGCCAATTTTCTATATAGGCCAGAGCGATAAATCCCCGACCAAAGTGCTCGACGGCTTTAATGGGGATTTGACGTCCTTTGAATCCGAAACGACGAAGGGCCTATTGTTCACCCGAATGTCATTGCAAGCTCCGACGCAAGTGTTCTTGTCCGAATTTTCGTTCAATACCACCTGCGGGGACACACTCGGCCCGAACGGCCACGGCGAATGTCACGATGGACCGATAGGGCTCAGACTCACGCGACAAATCTCGCACCTCAACGATGTCGTTTCATCCCAGATCGACATGCAGGCGCTCGAGCCTTTCTGGTTCAGCGGCGCTCAGGGCGCCAAAGTCGAAGGCTTCCTCGTCAAGCCGCCGAACTTCGATGCTTCGAAGAAATATCCCGTGAAGTTCCTCATCCACGGCGGGCCCGAAGGCGCCTGGGGAGACGACTGGTCGTATCGCTGGAATCCCGAGCTGTTCGCGTCACCAACTTCCGCGACACCCAGCGGATACGTCGTCATCATGATCAACTTCCACGGCTCGACCGGCTACGGGCAGCAGTTCATCGACGCCATCAACGGTGACTGGGGCGGCGCTCCGTTTGAAGATCTGATGAAGGGCCTTGACTACGCCGAGCAGACTTATCCGTTCATCGACAAGAACCGGGAGTGCGCGCTGGGCGCCAGCTACGGCGGATATATGGCCAACTGGATACTAGGTCAGACCCATCGCTTCAAGTGCATCGTCTCGCACGACGGCATGTTCAACGCCGAATCCGCCTGGGGCGATACGGAAGAACTCTGGTTCAACGACTGGGAGTTCAAGGGCACTCCTTATGACAACCGCGAACTGTACCGCAAGTGGTCGCCGCACGAATATGCGAAGAACTTCAAGACGCCAACGCTCGTGATCCACGGCCAGAAAGATTACCGGCTTGATGTCTCGCAGGGATTTGACCTGTTCACTACGCTGCAAATGGAAGGCATACCCTCGAAGATGTTGTATTTCCCCGACGAAGGCCATTGGGTGCTCAAGCCGCAGAATTCTCAGCTCTGGTACAAAACCGTGAACGACTGGGTCGACCAGTGGACGAAGAAGTAAATTCGAACGTTTAGTTCTAATGCTGTCATTCCGATCCGACCGAAGGTCGGGGAGGAACCTGCTGTGTGCCCCAAGTAAGAGGAACCCGTGGCGCGGGTGCCCTCGCCCGCGTGGCGCAGCCACGTGTGCGGCGTCCCGCTAAAATTCTATGCGGGCAGGCCTTGATGGCAGACCAACCGGCATCGGTGCAGTCATGCGCGGAGGATTGCTACTACTCGGCGGAGGATCGCTCCTAAAATAAGTCTCCGGCAGGCTTTCCATCACATCCTGCAATAAAGCCGAAGTGCCAGCCGAAATCTGGACATCAACTTCCAGAGTTCCTGTGAACGAGCCCACAGAAGGAGTCATGCTGGCCAGTCCTGACGAATTACTTTGAACCGAGGTTTGGGTGGAACTCAGGATGACGGGCATCATCGTTTGCGTGCCCGAAGTCGTTCCAGTTGCCAGTGTCAAGTCATTGGCTGATGGCCGCAATACCGTCGACTGAAACACTACACTGGCCGCGAGAACCGGATTCGGCGGGATAGAAGAATCGGTCACACGAACAGTGAGCGGCTGAAATGGCAACCCGGCAACAACTTGCCCTGCTCCTGCGACGGCCTGCAGGTTGAGCATGCTGGGCGTGACTGCCGTCCCGTAAATGTTTTGGCAAGGACTGTTGTTCGGGGCCACGCAGGCGTTAATCTGAAAACTCTCGTTGAAGTTCGCGACGGTGAGCATTACTGTGGCATATCCGCTGCTGTTGGTTGTTGCCTGAGAGGCGCTGAGCGTTCCCGATCCTGAAACGAAGAAGAAATCAACGTTCTTGCCGCTTAATGGCACACCGCTTTGATTCACTACCTGCGCGGTCAGAGGCACACTTACCGACCCTCCCTGCGCGATTGACAGATAACCCGGCGTGACCGCAATGTTCGTGGATGCTGCAACCGATGTGGTTACAGTAGCCACCACCGTTACGGCGGGATCATATGTGGCGGGGGCAAGCTCTGCCACAATGGTGACATTTCCAGCGATAGTTGGCGTCACGAACGTGGAGACTAGTCCGCCCTCATCGCTGATCACGGAACAGGTTGTTTTGCCCCCACACGCGGAGAGTGTGGCGCTGTTAGTCGCGCTCCAAACCACGGTCGCTCCGTTGACCGGAGTGACTCCGTCAGCGGCAACGACTTTTACGATCACCGGACCAGGTGATTGGGTCCCCACGGGGATCGGCGGATTCGCTGCCTGCACCAGAGCAAGCTGGTCACTCGCAGCGGCACCAAAAGTGAGTACATCGGTCATGACCGAAGAGGCGCCGCTGACGAGGTCGGAGACCGTAACGGTTTGTTGCCCGTCGCTCTGCGCAGGAGCGGAGACAAGAATCTGGCTGGAGTTGGTTGCCATCAACGGCACCGCTGTACTGCCGACGGAAATGCCGAGTTCAGGCGTGAAGCCTGTGCCCTGCAAGGTAATCGGTCCCCCGCTAACCGGCACGCGGGCTGGGGTCACCGAATCTCCGTAGAGAACATGCGCGTGATACGAGTAATCGGGGCGCCCATCTCCGCGCAGGTCAGAGATCCCGATCATGAAGCTGTTCGTGCTGAAGACCTGCGCGTTAAGCAGGGTCATGGCGAAGGTTTCGGAATTGAAGGGAGATGTGGTTAGCGCCGGAGGAGGTGTGCCCCAGGGATCGCCGAAGGTCCACATGCCAACCACCGGTTCGGCTTTGGACTCGCTGGCTGCGCCGGTCTCATCCATCGCAGTGACCTCGACGGACAGAGTGCGGTTGGCCTGCGCCGTCAGCAAAAAGTAGCCGGCATCGCCGTAGCCGCTCAATGAGCCGATCCAATCGCCAGCGGCCGGAACTTGCGCGGGAGCATCCCAGGTTTCCGAACTGGCCCAGGGAGGTGCGGCCTGGGCGCTCGCCGACATAAGGATATCCTGTTCGAATTCACCGCCGGCGCTAACTGTAACCGTCATCGGCACGAACGTTCCCGAGGGAGCAACTTGTGAGGGTTCGTAGGGACCCACGCCTGCGGACCACAACGAGTTTACTGCTTCCACCGAGAGTTGATATTCTGCGGTGCTCGCACCGTTCGGGATGGGTAGGCCCCCAAGGTCGAAAAACCCCTCCAGCGTTTGATCGGATGATCCAAATTCGCTGTAAGCATTCCCGAGAGGATCGTACCAGCCGGTTACCGGATTTCCTGCATTGCCGGTAAACAGGAATCCGGAAACAGACGATATTCCATACTGATCCGACGGCAGCCCTGTGGAAGGATCAATCCAGCGCGCGAACACGTTTACGCCTTGCATGGCCTGACCGGGGCCGCCGGAATGATCGATAAAGTAAACCGTACCGTAGATTCGCGCCGTGGAACTTGGCGCCGTTGCGGGTGGATACAGGCGCGATAACGCGGCCATATCGTCCGACGCAAGTTGGTACGGACTGGCATAGCAGACCGTGATCGGGATGCAGCTCGGCGGGTCCGTGTAATGCATGACAGGAAATCCGGCATAATCGGCCGCAGTCGGCGGTGGATCACCCGTAATCACATTCAGGTTGAGTTGAGACCACCCCAGCCCAATTACATTGCCGAGCACTCGCACCAGCCGATATTCGACATCGGTGAGCTGCGAAGACTGCAGAGCACATTGCCCGTTAATGACCACCAGGGCATGAAGAAAATTAGCGTTGACGCTGAAGTTATCCGGCCCGCCATAAACCGCGTTCCAGAAGCACTCTGAGGAATCTCCGGCGCCCGAGCCAAGCAACGCGTCGGTGACCGTGCCGTCGTAGTCGTAGACGATGCCGACGGGCTCATAGGTAGCTTCGGGAGTGATATCAGCAGGAGCCGTTACGACCCCATCGACAACTTCAATGTTGCTGCCGTTCACGTCCTCCTGAAGTTGTCCTGCCGCAGTCGCCGTGACGCCAGCAATCGATACAGAGGTCCATTGCGTGAACGAGTTCGCCACCAGAGCATTCGCGGAGGCATTGTCCAGAATCGGGCTGAGGTCACCCTGATCGGTGTAGTAACTGATTTGTCCCTGCGACCAGATAATGGGCTGACCCATGGTTGAAGAATTGAAATAGCTCGAGCCGGCCACATATTCGGGCCCACCCGCGCGAGCGAGTCCTGCAAATGCACAGACAAAGATAACGATAAAGACAACGCCCACAACGAGCAGTGCTCGCTGTCCCGAGATGCTGAGCGTGCTGGGCTGCGAGCTTCTATGTGGAAAGATGCTCATATCAATTACTCGGCCCGGCACCCTGGACGGCATGCGCCAAGTCGGCATAGGAGAGAACCGGTTTTCCTCCCAGGATCGGATCGTTTGCCAGCATGTGCAGGTGCTGAGTGCTGAGCAGGACTCTTCCGAAGGAATCGACACGAAACCGGCCCATTCCTCCAGCCACAGGACTGGTCAGCCCTAGCCTGCTAGGGCTGTATAGAAAAAGAAAGACACGCTCGCCCACACGGTAACGCTCGCCGCGGCTCCAGAGCCCCACCCATTCGTGGATCGTCAGAGTCTGACCACGCGACACGCCACGAATAGCTGCATCGACTTTGAATGTAATGGCGGTCGCTGCGTGTTTTTCGGGCAGAGCGTGCGAAATGGCTGTAACAGTTCCCGAGAAAATGATTCCCGCGGGGTGAACGATTTGAGGGAAGCCAATGGGGTTGGGGGCAGGCGGGTAACGACCGATGGGAGTGCCAGGCAGCGCTATGCCCGAGCGCAGGAGTCCGGACGGCAGCATCGAATCCGTCGCGCTTGCCCGCGCGACCGGGAGCAGCTGCGGATCGCTTGGGGGAGGAACGCGAACCGCAGCTGCTTCCTGCCCGCGCAGCAAGCCAGCGATGAGAATCAACAAGAAAGCGGCGAGCAGACGCCACCAGCTCCCGACCATAATGATCACCTGGGAAAGACTGTCTGCTCGGAGGATTCTGGGAAACCGGGCCGATACTAGACTGCCGCCATTGACGAAGCTGTGACGGATGTCACAACCTCCCTGTGGATATCACCGATCCCTCCCATTCCGAGTTGGCGACGAGCCCACTAGACCGGAAATCGCGATGGATTCCAGTCCCGAACGCAGAACCTCGCTGACTGACATTCACCTAATCTATCCTCCCAAATTGCCGATAGAAAAAGCGAAGGCGAGCAGGCGCGTGAAGATTCTCTTAGTCGATGACAGCAAACCTATCCTGCACGAGAATGCGCGCGTGTTGCAAAAGGCGGGCTACGAGGTGATCTGCGCGGAAGATGGCGAATCCGCCATGAAACTGGCTTGCGAGCACAAGCCTGACCTCATCCTGCTGGATATGATCCTGCCGAAACTCAGCGGCCCAGAAGTGTTGGAAGCTTTGAAGGAGCACTCGGCAACCGTATCGATTCCAGTAGTCGTGCTCAGCAGCCTCACGCAGAAGAACCGGCAAAAACTGATTGAAGCCGGAGCCGAAGACTATATCGAGAAGAATACCCTGATGCCCGCGCCGGGCGTCAACGTTCTACCTAACGTGCTCGAAGATGTAATCTGTCGAATTAATCGTAAACGCGGCATTGCGTTTTCTAAGATCCCGCTTAGCGGCTCGTGAAGCTTCCCGCAAGAACAGGCCCGCTAAATTTTCTTTCTCAAATGCTCTTCCGCGCTCAGGTTGGCGCCCGCAAGCAATAACAAGCCCGTAAGAAAAGCCCAAAACATCAGGCTCACCGAAAGCGCAAACGGTCCGTAGACCTCGCCGAAATTCAGCCACGGCAAGGCCAGGATATATCCATACTTCAGCGCTTCGGAAAGCAGTCCCATGATGATGGCTGTCGGCAACACTGCGCGCGCCGGAACTTTGCCGTTAGGCAGCAGCCAGTAGATGAGAAAGAAAATTGCAATGCTCGCCGTGATAGCGAAGACCTTCATGACGACAAATCCCACCAGGCGCACAAAAGCGCTGCCGTGGCCGCGCAGCAGCGACCCCATAAGCGCGACATTTTCTGCGGTCATGGCGATCGAAAGCAGAGCCAGCACTCCACAACCAAACGCCAGCCCCAGAGAGATCAGTTGATTTCCGAAATACGAGCGGTTGTTCGGGAATCTCCAGATGCGGTTCAGCGCAACTTCGAGGGGCATGAACACGCTCGACGAGGTGACCAGCAAGATGACCAGCGAAACCACTTGCACGCGATTCTTTGCGTTCGAGAGCGCAGTCAGGTTACGAATCACGAAGTCCTGGCCGGCAGGAAGATAGTCGCGCAGCAGTTCTACGATGACCTCATACATCACGCGCGAGTGAAAGACTCGCCGCACCAGCGTCATCAGCAGAACCACAAAAGGAAAAAACGACAGGATCGAATTCGCCGCCACCGAAAATGCAAACGTATGCACCTCGGTGCGCAGCAAGTATCTGGCGGTCGAGACCACCAGACCCGAGGATCGTCTCCGCGGCGGCAGCTTCGGCCGCAGCACGGCCGGGTCAGCATCTGCCGAAACTATTGCTGGGTCGGTCACCGGAGTCCCAATCGTATCAAAGCCTTGCGGCTAGTGCAGATCCTTCCGCGATTGCGTGATTCAGCGTTCAAAAAAGGTATTTCTTATACCTTGTTAAAGCTTAAAATTATGACCCGTGGTTATCTTTGACTTCCTCCGCTAATTTTTCTTGTAAAACGATTCAATTCTCCTTATTATCTCTTGCTCATGTACTGGCAAATGCCGGTGCATGAATCGGTAAAGCAGGTTGATGTCTTGAGCAGAGCGGTAGAAATCAGCACCGATGGGCCAGGGCTCCGAAAGTTAGCGCCGCATTTTCTTCATGCACGCTGAACCGAGGAGTCTTTTGCATTGGGGGCAAGTTTCTCCGGCACAGAGAGACGCAACCGGGGTTCACAGGTTTCTTGAGGGGGCGCTCCAGGTTTTTCAGGGGCAACAAAACAAGAGGCCGGTGGGCTAATTCTTAATGATGAGGGAAAGGAGTTTTTCTGTGAGAGAGAAAGGAACAGTGAAGTGGTTCAACGGGGCGAAGGGATATGGTTTCATCCAGCGCTCCACGGGGGAGGATGTGTTCGTGCATTTCTCCGCGATTCAGGAGAACGGCTACCGCTCGCTGAACGAGGGTGAGACCGTGGAGTTCGATCTGCTCAAAGGCCCCAAAGGCTTTCAGGCGGGCAACGTCGTCCGCGCCTAGCTGTTAATTTGGTGTTTCCGACCCTCCCGCTCCCAGCGGGAGGGTTTGATGTCGCGTGAGTTGACTTCACCGCACTTCCACCGATACCAAGTCCCCATCCGAAAGCCCGCCCGCCTTGTAGTTCACCGCGATCCGGCGATCGCTCCAATCGCAGGAGAATTTGGCGGTTCCGATCAGCAGCAATGAATTGTAGTCGGCCGTGCGCAGCTTCAGAACTGCCCCGCTGGAGCTGACGGTCAAAATCGCCACCGGAGACTGCGAGCAATCCACCGCGATCAAGCGGCCTTCAATGAACTTTTCGGGCCGCAGGTCCGCAATAGTCCCCGACTGCGAAGTTCTGGCCTGCTCCGCCCGCTTGGCCGCATCCTGGTCGAGCACGTCAAAGGGAGTTGGCTGTGGCGCCAATTTCGCGGTCGACGGGGCGCTGGCGTTGGCAACTCCGTATTTCTCATGGGCCGAGAGTTCTCCTAGCCGTGCCCTCGCCTCCGTCGCTACTTGCGCATCGCCGCTGTTTTGCAGCCTTTCCAGCAAGGCCCGCGCCGCATCCCATCGCTTATCGGATTCGTAAATTTCGGCAAGATGATAAACGTACTGCAGATTGCGGGGGCTGAGTTGCGTGGCGGCGCGTTCGGCCTGCATTGCGGCCGCCGGCCCACCGCCTTGCATCCGTGCCAGGGCGAGCAAGTCGTAGGCGTTGGCGAATTCCGGATACCATTCGAGAACGGCGCGCAAATCCTGCATCAGGTTTGGCAGGCCTTCCATATCGGTTTTCTTAACCAGCGACTCTTTATAGTTCATTACCGAAAGATAGTAGCGAATCCACATATCCTGCGGATTGAGAGCGGCTGCGTCGCCAAGCTCCTGCACACAGGCTTCGAACTCGCCTCGCTGCAGATCGTCCCATGCAAGAACGCGATGCGCGATCTCATTGCCGACCGCCGTGGTCAGCGGCGCTTCCGTATCTTGCTTTTCTTTCTTCGGTGCTTTAAAGAAAGAAGGTTTCGTGAGACTGGGATCCTGCGTGGTGGCCAGCTTATTCAGTTCTTGCAAACCGGTTTCGCGCCTGTCCGGAATTCTGATCTTGATCTCGGCCGCGATGGCGCCAGAATCGGTTTCCGACAGAGTTTTGCTCGCGATCACCCGGTCGCTTGGACCAACCGGCTCAGGAAACTGGTAAACCTGGAATGCGCTCTCTTGCCCGCCTCCTGGCTGTTTGGAGGCGTCGAGAGCGGCGAACAAGGGCTTGAGCGAGTGGAAATAATTTTTCACAGCTTGATCTAGTTGCACCGGCGTCATGCCATAAGCTTTCTCGATTGCTTCCGGCACCGGCACATGCTGGATCTGCACCAGACCAAAATACGTTCCGGTCTCGGGCAGCTTTTGTTCGTGCAACAGGTAATGCATCATCATCCACGACTGGGCGTAGAACAAGGTATCCCGCATGCCTTCAGCGTCAGCGGAAGTATCATGCTTCATGGTGAGCAGGTCGGGCAAGGTGAGCCATGCCTCTCCACTCAAGAGCTCGGTAAACGACTTCGGAGGAGTGTTGACCCGGCTCAAATTTCCTGGCGAATTCTCGCGCGAGGCTGGCAGCAATTCCGGGTCGGTGCCGATTTCATAATTCTTGTCGTCCAGGCGAATCGAGCTGAAGTATTCGGCCAACCCTTCATCGAACCATCCCTGAACCGGAGGGTAGTTGTAGTTGACCAGCATGAGCGCGTAATCGTGTGCGACCGCACGCCACGAATCTGGCTCGAATAAATTGAGGACGAAGAAATTCTGGTCTTCCCCGGACAGAAAAAAACCTGGGACGTCGATCGGCTGCCCTTGCCGCAGGGGCGCGGTCTGGTAATAAGATTTATCGTTCTTGAAAGCAAGAATAGTGAGGGGCAACGGCTCGTTCAGCCGGTCTTTCATCAGCAGCGAACCGAAGACGGCCCGCATCTGCTCAAACCGCAGTGCAACTTCTTTTCCGGTTTTTTCTCCCGCATCGGTGATGACGGTGTAATGCGTCGAATGAACCTCGAGCCACGGAGACGGCTCAACCGCACGAGCCGATGCAACGAAAACCAAGCACGCTAGGATCACGGGGAAGCACGGTGAGAGGATGGAACGTAGGCGGTCCATACGCGGGTTCCGGAAGAAAGGCGACTACAGAAATGCTAACACGGCATGAGGGGCGAGGAGCAAAACGGGGAGGTGCGCTGTGGTGCCAAGGGGCGTCGAGTGCTCCCTGACGTGAAAAACCTCAATCTCCGCTGGCTTGGCTCTGCGTAGGCACCAGAACCAGCCGCCGGCGGGCCTCAGTCGGCTGAGGCCGCGATGCTTTTCCGCAAACCTCAAGAATGCCGAACACGGCCGCATACGCGGTAAATACGCCAATTCCAACCGAGAGGATAACCGTGAAGCAGAGAACGATAGGCATAAACAGCGAGATCACAATCGACCATCCCATTGCGAAAGAATCAGATGCCGGCAGGCCAACTTTCGTATATGTGCGGCTTTTTCAATCTACCTGCGTTGACCGCCGCCGCTAGTAACAACTAAGATACGGAGTAGAGCTGCGCACTTCCACTCTCGAACAGTTCTGTAGCCGTGTCGACATTACGGAAGGGCAATCCAGTCTGATTTTTGACCATCTCTAAATGGCTATTACTAAAATCTCAGTCCGCGGGGCACGCCAGCACAACCTCAAGAACATCGATGTGGAGATCCCCCGCAACACCCTGACGGTCGTTACTGGCCTGAGCGGGTCGGGGAAGTCCTCGCTTGCTTTTGACACGATTTATGCCGAGGGGCAGAGGCGCTATGTCGAGACTTTATCCACCTACGCACGGCAATTCCTGGACCAAATGGAACGACCGGATGTCGATGCAATTGATGGACTTAGCCCATCCATCTCGATCGAGCAGAAGACAACCAGCCGCAGCCCCCGATCGACCGTGGGCACGATCACCGAAATCTACGATTATCTTCGCCTCTTGTTCGCTTCCATTGGCATTCCGCACTGCCCGAAATGTGGCAAGCCCATCAGCCGTCAGTCTGCCGACCAGATTGTGCAGCGCGTCATGGCTCTTACTCCTGAGGACCGCGTAATGGTGCTGGCACCGATCGTCCGCGGCCGCAAAGGCGAATTTAAAAAAGAAATGGAGACCCTGCTCAAGCACGGTTACACCCGCGCCCGCGTCGATGGGGAGCTGGTGAATCTGGACGACGACCTCAATCTCGACAAGCGCAAAAATCACACCATCGAAGTCGTGATCGACCGTTTGTTAGTCAAACCCGGCATCGAGCATCGCCTCGAAATGTCCGTGGGTTTGGCAATGAAGTTGGCGGGGGGATTAGTTCAGGTTGCTGTGGTTAATGGCGAAGAAACTCTGTACTCCGAAAAACTAGCCTGTCCCGATTGCGGCATCAACGTGCCGCAACTCGAGCCGCGGTCGTTTTCATTCAACAGCATGTACGGGGCCTGCCCCGAGTGTCACGGCCTCGGCAGCCGCTATGACTTCGATCCCGCGAAAGTGATTACCGATTGGTCGAAGCCCTTGCTCGATGGAGGCCTAGGTCCGGGCTCTGCATCGCAGGGCCTGATCCACGCTTTGCAAGTGACGGCGGCAGCGCACGGCATCGACCTGAGTAAGCCGTTCGAGAAATTTCCTGAACAGATTCAGGATCTGCTGCTGAATGGTGAATCCGGCCGCGGCAAGACAGGCTTCCGCGGAATTTTCGGATACCTGAAGCAAAATCTGGAAGAGTCGACTTCGGAAGGTTACCGCGATTGGCTGATGGACCACATGTCGGCGACGGAATGTCTTGCTTGCCAGGGCAAGCGATTGCGGCCGGAGAGCCTGGCGGTGAAAGTCAGCGGCATGTCGATTGCCGAATTCACGGCTCTGCCGATTGCGAAAGCTCTCGAAGTGGCGCAAAGCATTAAGCTGGCGGGACGCGAGGAGCAGATCGCGGGCCGGGTCATGCATGAAGTGGTGGAGCGTCTGCAATTTCTTAACGCTGTGGGGCTGAACTACATTTCACTTGACCGTTCGGCCGCGACTTTGTCTGGCGGTGAAGGGCAGAGAATCCGGCTGGCCACGCAGATCGGCTCGAAGCTGCGCGGAGTGCTCTACGTGCTGGACGAGCCGTCGATAGGCCTGCATCACCGCGACAACGGCCGGTTGCTGAATGCGCTGGAAAATCTGCGCGACTTGGGCAATACCGTGCTGGTGGTCGAGCACGACGAAGAAACCATCCGCCGCGCTGATTACGTCATCGACCTCGGCCCTGGCGCCGGACGCCACGGCGGCGGCCTCGTCGCGTACGGAACACCGGAAGAGATCATGCGCGAGCCTAACTCACTCACTGGCGCTTACATTTCCGGCAAAGTGCAAATCAACATGCTCGCCGAGCGCCGCCAGGCCGCCAGCGGCGCGCTCACCATTCTCGGGGCGAAAGAAAATAATCTCAAGAATCTCGACGTAACTTTCCCACTAGGCGTAATGACTGTCGTCACTGGCGTCTCCGGCTCCGGAAAATCGACGTTAGTCAACGACATTCTCTATCGCGCGCTCGCACGCCAGCTTTATCGCTCCCGCGAGAAAGCGGGAGATCACAAATCTATCGTCGGCGCCGAGAACATCGACAAGGTTATCCGCATTGATCAATCGCCCATCGGTCGCACTCCGCGCTCGAATCCCGCAACCTATACCGGAGTCTTCACTGCTATCCGGGATCTCTATGCCATGCTGCCTGAGTCGCGCGAGCGCGGTTACAAAGCCGGACGGTTTTCCTTCAATGTTTCCGGCGGGCGCTGCGAAGCCTGCCAGGGCGAAGGCCAGCGCCGCATCGAAATGAATTTTCTTCCCGATGTCTACGTGCTTTGCGAGGTCTGTGGCGGACGCCGCTACAACCGCGAGACGCTGGCTGTGAAGTACAACGGCAACTCCATCGCGGATCTGCTCGAAATGCCAGTGTCCGACGCGCTGCCGATTTTAGAAAACATTCCGCAGGTGAAGCAAAAGCTGCAAACCCTGGTTGACGTCGGCCTTGGCTACATTCATCTCGGTCAGTCTGCAGTCACGCTCTCGGGCGGCGAAGCGCAGCGCA
>JASHTD010000303.1 GCA_030040725.1 Candidatus Sulfotelmatobacter sp.
AAGGCTGGCGTTGAGGATAAGAATCGATATTACGGCTTGACCGGAGTGTTCGCCGACGTGAACAACGACGGCAAAGTGGATTTGATGGTCGCCGACGACTCGACGCCGAATTATTTGTATATCAATAAAGGAGACGGAACTTTCGAGGATGCAAGCTACACCTCCGGTTACGCCTTGAATGAAAACGGACGTGAAACCGCGTCGATGGGAATTGCGGTCGGCGACTATCTAAACAGCGGCCAGTTGGATTTGTACAATACAGTTTTCTCCGACGACTACAATCCGCTCTATAGAAATGACGGTGGGGCGAATTTTACCGATGTCAGCTACCAGGCGGGCATCGCGGAAGTGACAATTCCGTTTCTGGGGTGGGGAACAGGATTCCTCGATTACGATAACGATGGCTGGAAAGATCTTTTTGTCGCCAACGGGCATGTGTATCCCGGTGTAGACAAGACGGACTGGGGCACGACGTTTGCTGAGCGTCCGCTGCTTTTTCACAATCTCCGGAACGGCAAGTTCGAAACCGTTCCGGCGGTGAAAGGAACCGGGCTGGCGGCTGTCTTAACAGCGCGGGGCGCGGCTTTCGGCGATCTATTTAACGACGGGAAAATCGATGTTGTCATCAACCAGTTGCACGGACCGCCGGTCCTGCTGCGCAACGTGTATCCGACCAGGAATCACTGGGTCGCACTGCAACTAATCGGCGGACCGAAAAGCCCTCGCGACGCGGTAGGAGCGACTGTTTATCTTTCGGCTGGTGGCATACGGCAGCGAGGTGACGTGATCAGCGGAGGCAGCTACGCTTCGTCCAACGATTTTCGCCTGCACTTTGGACTGGGAGAAACGGCGAAAGTTGATAACGTTGAAATTCGATGGCCGAGCGGCAAGGTCGAGCACGTTGATTTGCCTTCCGTCGATCGGTTTTTCACGCTCGAAGAAGGGAAAGGGATTGTTCCCGGCGTTTACGATCCAAAACCAGGAACGAATCTGCTTCCCAATCAGCCGCACCCTTAAGAAGCGAAACTCTGACTACGGCCTTATCAATTGGATGATGTCGGAATCGGGCTTGTTCCACGCCTGGGCACCGGTATGTGTGAGTTCTCGAGCTGAGTCATTCCAATGCAAATGCGTGATACCGCTCTCGCCTTTTTCATAGGCATAGGTTAATCCGTCGTCGTTGTAGAGAGTACTGTCGACATCCCGGCCGGTATAAATCACAATTTTCGCAATCTTCTGCTTTTGTTTCGTGCTCTCTATCGGATCACCTAGCGGCACGATTGAGCCGGCGCGAACGAAAAGAGGCAGAGTGTCGATGGGAGCGTCAACGCTTATGGTTTGGCCACCGGGAACGTGCTGGTTTGTCCAGTAGTTGTACCAATCGACGCCGTCGGGAAGATAAACCGTGCGGCTGGTTGCGCCTTGCTCAGTGATTGGCGCCACGAGAAATGCCGGGCCGAACATGTATTCGTCGCTGAGATCAGCGACGTTGGGATCATTGGGAAAATCCATGAATAAAGCCCGCATGAAGGGCGCGCCGGTTTCATAAGTCTTGTAGGCAAGCGAATAAATGTAAGGCATCAACTGATAACGCAGTTTCAAATACTTTTCCAGAATCGGTTCGGCGGCCTTTCCGTAAGACCACACTTCATTGAATTTACGGCTGCCGTGCGTGCGGAAAATAGGAAGAAAAGCGGCATATTCAAACCAGCGCGTGTAAAGCTCAGGATAATCGTCGTAGCCGCCGACATTGTCACGAGCATCGGAGGGATCGAGCAAAGGCGGATGTTCAGGATGATGTTCCGCCGGCAGATATTGCCAGCCGCCGATATCGTTCGTCCAGTAAGCCATTCCAGAGGCGGTAAAGTCGAGACCGGTGGGAATCTGGCGCTTCAGCGTGTCCCACGTTGGGTATATATCGGAGGACCAGACCATCGTTCCATTGCGTTGGGAACCCAGATAAGCGTCGCGCGAAAGAATCAGTGCGCGGTGTGGAACGTCACGGCGGAAACCGTCGTAGATTGCCGTGGTGTGGGTTAGCGGATAAATGTCAAAGAATTGCGTGCCCGGCCCGGCGAAGAAATAGCTGCCATCAGGCGGCAGATCAGGTTCGGTCTCATCGGCCCAGATGGCATCGAAGCCTTTGCTGATGATGTTCTCTCGAATCCTGTCCCAATACCAGCGTGCGGCGTCAGGATTGGTCGTGTCGATGTCTGATCCGGCGAGATCGTAAGGCAAGCCATCGGTCGGCGTGCGGTCGGCAAGGTGTTCGAACCAGCTTTTCTTTTTCAGGAAATCATAGTAGCGGGAGCCTTTGATGAAACGCGGCCACACGCTGATCATCGATTGAAAGCCCATGTCATGGAGTTGCCGGTTCATGGCTGCGGGATCGGGCCATTGCTCGGGAACAAAATCCATCTCTCCCATCTTCGAGTAATAGAACCAATCGACTACGATCATGTCAGCAGGCAGATGGCGATCGCGGTATCCTTTGGCGACGGCGAGCACCTCGGCCTGGCTGGAATAGCGCTGCTTGCATTGAATGTAGCCGTAAGCAGCTTTGGGAAGCATCGAAGTCGCGCCGGTAAGCATGCGATATCCGGAGTAGATTTCGTCCGTATCGCTGCCGGCGATCACGAAAAACGAGACGCGATCGCCAACTTCAGAATCCCATTCGACGCGCTCGTTGAACCCTGCTTTGATCGTAGTTTTCGAGGGGTTATCCCAGATCATTCCGTATCCATAATTTGTGACCACGAAAGGAACGCAGATACTCGGTCCTCCGGTAGCAAGGTAGTTATGCCAGCACTCGACGGTGTGGCCGCGATGATCGAGGAACCCTTCCTGATTCTGGCCGAGGCCGTAGTAGTGTTCATCGTTCGGCGATCGGAAGGTCGCGCCTACGCGGTAGAAAGGTGCATCAGTCCGGCGGCGATCCTGCAGAATACCGGCGTTGTCATCTTTATGGTTGGGAACGGACATCCACCAATTTGTCATGTCCAGAAGGGTTCTGCCTACGGCCGTGCGGATCGTGATGTGTGCCGCTGGATTCGAACTGTGAAAATATTTCGAGCCATCGTCTTGAATGGCCCGAGCGGCAGCTTTATTTGCGTAAACGAGGACAGTCAACCCCGGAGATTGATAGACGTCGGCATCGTCGCGATGGGAGTAAACCCAGCCTCGGCCTGAAGGAGTAGCGAGAAATCCGTAACCGGGCGCGCTCAGCGCCGAATCTCTCTCTGTGCTCAACGTTACTCGAATGATGTTGGGAGCATAAGGCTCGAGAGCGATGGTGCTGCCTTCGCGATCGAGGACGACACTCGGCTGCTGAGCCAGGGAGGTGCTGCCTAAGCTTGCAGCGGCGACGGCTACCAAGATCCTCAATAATGCCCCTCTCATAGCGGGTTCCTTTTGATACCATAATGGCTGTCATTATTTCTAAACCGAACTGCAGGGCATGTGTTACTATACCGTGTCGTTAACGTACACGGTAAGGCATTTTACCAGTGAAACTGGATTCCGCCTGAGCGGCAAACGGCTGGAGAAATGTATTTTCTGGGGATTGATGTGGGTACCGGAGGCACGCGTGCGGTTGTTATCGACGAGCGCGGCACGGTGATCTCATCGGGCTCGAAGGAGCACGTGCCGTTTGCCTCGCCGAAAATCGGCTGGGCGGAGCAGGATCCCACTGACTGGTGGCGAGCTTGTGGCGCAGCGGTGAGTACCGCCTTGAAGCAGGGTAGCCTTCGCGGAGATCAGATCGCCAGCGTAGGGTTTTCCGGACAGATGCACGGCGCCGTTCTGCTCGATGACCAGGGAAGAGTCGTTCGGCCTGCGCTGATCTGGTGCGATGTGAGAACGGAGAAGCAAGCGCAGGAGCTGACTTCCCAAATCGGTGCGGAGCGCTTGCGGCAGCTTACCTGCAATCCCGCTCTAACTAATTTCACGCTTACTAAATGCCTGTGGGTTCGCGAGAACGAACCGGAGAGCTGGAACCGGGTTCGCTCGCTCATGCTTCCAAAAGATTATGTTCGCTTCCGCTTGACGGGCGAGCAGGCGACCGATGTTGCCGACGCCTCGGGAACGCTTTTGCTCGATGTAGCTCATCGCCGCTGGTCGGAGGAGATGCTGGATTTTGCGCACATAGATCGATCTCTTCTGCCTGCGTTGTATGAATCGCCGGAAGTTTGCGGACGAGTTTCTGCCGAGGGTGCGGCTGCGACCGGCCTGGCCCGCGGAACCATGGTTGTGGCCGGCGCAGGAGATCAGGCGGCTGGGGCGATCGGAACGGGAGTAATTTCACCCGGTGCCGTAAGCGCAACCATCGGAACCTCGGGCGTGGTTCTGGCGGCGACGAATCTGCCCGCACTCGATCCCGAGGGTCGGGTGCACACTTTCTGCCATGGCATGGCGAACCGCTGGCTGGTGATGGGTGTTACGCAGGCGGCGGGGCTTTCGCTGCGCTGGTTTCGAGATCAGTTCGGCGC
>JASHTD010000207.1 GCA_030040725.1 Candidatus Sulfotelmatobacter sp.
CCTGAAGCCCTCGACGTGATGGGCTTCAACTACAACCTCAATGAACACGATGCATATCACAAAGCGCATCCGAAACAGCCGTGCATTGGCTCCGAGACCGCCAGCACACTCGCGACTCGCGGAATTTATTCAACCGACGAACTGCGCAACTGGGTCAGCGCCTACGATCTGAACCATCCGCGCTGGGGCGAGACCGCCGAAGAGTGGTGGAAATTTTATGCTGCGCGCGAGTGGCTCGCCGGCGGTTTCGCGTGGACGGGTTTTGATTATCGCGGCGAGCCGACTCCGTATGGCTGGCCCTCGATCAGTTCGCAATTCGGCATCGTCGATACCTGCGGCTTCCCGAAAGACGACTTTTATTACTACAAAGCTTGGTGGGGATCGGAGCCGGTGCTGCATCTGTTTCCACACTGGAATTGGGACGAGCGCTTTGGCGAGCCGATCTCCGTATGGGTACATTCGAACTTGGATGAAGTGGAAGTTTTTCTAAACGGCAGAAGCCAGGGCTCACAGAAAGTGCAGCCGCTCACCCACTTGGAATGGAAAGTGAAGTATGAGCCTGGCGTACTCGAAGCACGCGGACGCAAGAACGGCAAAGTTGCGCTCACAGACAAACGCGAAACCACGGGGAAGCCGGCTTCGATAAGACTGAACGCCGATCGCATGGAAATTAATGCCGATGGCGAGGATGTTGCAATTCTGCGTGCTGAAGTTCTCGATGAGCAGGGTCGCGCTCTGCCGACAGCAAACAACATCATCAGTTTCAAGATTACCGGGGAAGGCGCCTTGCTCGGCGTGGGCAATGGCGATCCGAATTGTCAGGAATCTGATAAACAACCAAAGCGCAGTTTATTCAATGGCCTGGCGCAGATCATCGTGCAATCGACGCGCACTCCCGGAGCGATCACCGTCGAAGCCTACACGGAGGATTGGCCTCCGCCAAAGCTCCCCGCCACGCAGATTGTCATCAAGACACGCAAAGTCGAACTACGCCCCGCTGTGGCCGGCATGTAGCCTGGCATTCTTACCGCGCGAGACTCGCGAAAAGGATGTAGGTTGAATTCGACACTAGGAACCGACCCTCGTAGTGGCTCAGTTTAAAATTCGCACCATCATCTTTTCGATTGCGTCATCCCGAACGAAGCCGTTCTTCAGGCGGAGCGCGGGATCTCGCGCGGAGTGGCGCGGCGCACGCGAGATCCCACATCCACGGGTGAATTCCCCGGGGATTCGGGATGGCGCACCAGCGGGAACAATTCAAACTGAGCCACCACCCGTCCTGGTGCTGGTGCCGTTTGAAACTGCACCAGTGCCCCCGTCCTTTATTCATTGACTTATCCCGGTTCCCGGCGATATGAGTAATCACTGCCATGCGCAGGCTATCTCTCGCGTTTCTCTTAGCCATTCTGGCAAGCGTTCCGGCATGGGCCGCGAAAGCCGACTCCTGGCTTGAGATACAAAGCCCACACTTCACCGTCTTAACCAACGCGACTGAGAAACAGGGCCGCCATCTGGCAGACCAATTCGAGCGCATGCGGCTCGTCTTTCACGCGGCCTTTCCTCGGATGGAACTCGACCCCGGCTCGCCGATCGTCGTTCTCTCTATAAAAGATGAAAAAGGCTTCCGGGCTCTCGAGCCCGAAGCCTACCTGGCGAAGGGCTCGTTGCAACTCGGTGGGCTATTTCTGCGAGCGGCTGACAAGAATTATGTTCTGATGCGGCTCGACGCCGAAGGCGACCACCCGTACTCCGTTATCTATCACGAATATACCCACCTGCTGACGAGCAAAGCCGCCGACTGGATGCCGCTGTGGATGAATGAGGGACTCGCCGAGTTCTATCAGGACACAGAGATTCGAGAGAAGAATGTAGCCGTGGGCGGACCTGACGCGGGAAACATCTATGTTCTCCACGAGGCCCACTTGCTTCCGCTCGAGACCCTGTTCACGATCGATCAGAAGTCTCCCTACTATCACGAAGAGAATAAGGGCTCTATCTTTTACGCCGAGTCCTGGGCGCTGATGCAGTACCTTCAGACGAAAGATTTTCAAGACAAAACCAATCGCGTCACCGATTATGCAAACCTGCTATCTCAAAATGTAGACCCGGTAACCGCGGCCAGCCGTGCCTTCGGCGATCTCAGGCAACTTTATTCATCGCTCGAGGCCTACATCTGGCACGGCAGCTATGGTGCCTTGATCATGCGGGCGGCAACGGATGTCGATGACTCTGCGTTCAAGCTCGAGCCGCTGACTCCCATACAGGCCGATGCCGTCAAAGCCGATTTTCTCGCCTACGACGACCGTACGGCCGATGCGCAGGAACTTCTCAGCCAGGTGCTCCAGAACGACCCCAAGAACGTCTCGGCATGCGAAACCATGGGGTTTCTGGCATTTCGCCACGGACATTTGCAGGAAGCCCAAAAGTGGTACGCGCAAGCGGTGCAGCTCGATTCGAAGAGTTTTCTTGCTCATTATTACTACGCCGCCATCTCGATGAGAGATCCGTCCCTCCCGTCCGACGATTCTCAAATCGAAAGCAGCCTCCGCGCCAGCATCAAACTGAATCCGTCCTTCGCACCTTCGTTCGATCGGCTCGCGGTCTTCCTTGCGATGCGGCGGCACGATCTCGATGAGGCGCACAAGATGGGATTAATTGCAGTTAGTCTTGATCCGTCAAACTTCGGCTATCGACTCAATGTCGGAAATATTCTTATGATGATGGGCCAAGGCAAGGATGCGATCTCGGTTCTTCATCAAGCTGCCAGGCTGGCGAAGTCTCCTGCCGAGACCGAGGCCGCTGAGAGCGCACTGGTAAACGCACTACAGTACGTCGATGACCAGGAGCGAATCGGAGAAAAGGACCAGGAAAAAGATCAATAGACTTTTGTCCGCCCGAAGCGCGGAATCTACGCTCAGGCAGACGTTTACGGCATTTTCCAACCCTACTTGAGTCGGGAGTTAACTCATAGACAAGCGCCTATAATAAAAAGATTCGCTCTCGCTGAAATTGTCGTCTGAGAAGCACCGGGAGATTTATTCGGAGCTTTTGCGGGAGCTGGCTTCTTCCATGGACTTCAAACTCGTTTCCAACTACAAACCGCAGGGCGATCAGAAAGCAGCGATCGAGTCGCTCACCCGCGGTGTCTTCGATCGCGAGCAGCATCAGGTGCTGCTTGGTGTCACCGGCTCTGGCAAGACCTACACGATGGCGAAAGTGATCGAAGCCGTAAACCGGCCCACGCTGGTCATGGCCCACAACAAGACTCTCGCCGCCCAGCTTTACCACGAGTTCAAGAATTTCTTTCCCCACAACGCAGTCGAGTACTTCGTTTCGTACTACGACTACTATCAGCCGGAAGCTTACGTTCCAGCCGCCGATCTCTACATCGAAAAAGAAGCAACCATCAACGATGAACTCGACAAGTTGCGCCTCTCCGCAACTCGCTCATTATTCGAGCGCCACGATGCGTTGATCGTCGCCTCCGTCAGCGCCATCTACGGTCTCGGCTCGCCCGAAGCCTACTACGGCATGATGCTCTTCCTCGAAAAAGGCCAGAAGATTGCCCGCGAGGATATCACGCATAAACTGGTCGACATTCTTTACGAGCGCACCAACGGCGAGTTTCGCCGCGGCACCTACCGCGTGCGCGGAGATGTGATCGAAGTTTTCCCCACCTACGACGACATGGCTTACCGCATCGAGCTCTGGGGAGACCAGGTCGAAGCGCTTTCGCAGATCGATCCGCTTTTCGGCACGGTCAAGCAGAAGTACATGCGGCTGCCGATTTATCCGAAGACGCATTACGTCATGAAAGACGAAACTCG
>JASHTD010000208.1 GCA_030040725.1 Candidatus Sulfotelmatobacter sp.
GAGTTCCTGAATGTCGCGCAACCGGCAGAGCTTTCCATTCAGCAGATATTCGCTGTCGCCGGAGCGGAACAGGCGCCGGGTGACCACGATCTCACCTGCATGAAATTGTTGCTGTGTAAATTTGCGGCGGCGAATTTTCAGCACGACTTGAGAGGGCGCCGATACGCCCGCGGATGTAATAGGAGTGACGCTTGCAAGCGACCCAGTGGGCGAAGCAAAGACAGGTTCATCCTCCGGGAAGGCGATCGAGATCATCGTCACTTTCGCGGGCGGCAGAGCTACTTGTTCCGTCTTGCCTGGCTGCGCTTCTTCGACCGCCTGCTCAGTTTCTTCGGCGGCGCGGGCGCGAATGCCGGCTTCATCCCAATCCTTGTCAATCGAGTCATCAGCGGACTTGGAATTGGCCTCGGGCAACTCCTCCTGAATGTCGATCTCGGCAGGAGCGTCGGCATCTGCTCCGCGGTAGGCTTCCGGATCGATCAGCGTTAACGACACTTCTGCCATCCCGGTCGGCTTGCGGTCGCGGGTGCCTGCAAAAATCACATCTTCCATGCGCGAACCGCGCAGCGTTTTAGCCGATTGTTCGCCTAAAACCCAGGAAATTGCATCGGCGATATTCGATTTTCCGCAGCCATTGGGGCCAATAATCGCCGCGATTCCCTCGCCGTGGAATTTGAGATCGGTGCGGTCGCAAAACGATTTGAAACCGAGAATCTGAAGCCGCTTCAGTTTAAGCAACGTGAACTCCTTGGAAAGCAGTTGTCAGTGGCCAGTTGCCAGTTGCGCCGTGTCGCGAGCTATTTACTAAGCGGATTCCTTTACTGCCGGAACGATGCATAGTCAGATTCAGTCCAGACCGACTCCGCACCCCAGCTGGAAGAGGCGGGCACAAATTTAAGCAACTGTAATGGCGAAATAGGGCCGGGGTCAAGCAATATAACACTATATGTTGTATGGCCTTACGCACAAGCGCGTTGTATTGCACAGACATTGCAGCAGGTCGACGGTTTGCAGGTGAGATCAAAACGAGGCGGGAAGAACGGCCGAGAGCAGAATTAGGCTAACGCAAGAAAGCGAGTCAGGCAATGAGGATTTAGGGCTGCTGAGCGAGATAGCCGGCTCTACAGCCCTACTTTCGATCTGATCGTAAGCCTACTGTTCGTAAGCTCCAATATCGATCTGCCCATTGCTGTTGATGCGCGGATTGCCCGCATAATCGGTGATGCCGTAAATCGAAGTGCCGGTGCCGCAGTAGCCCACGCTGCAGGTCAGGCTTGTGCTGCCGGCATTAATGGCGGGCGAACCGGAAGCCACGTCAAGATCCGGCGGAGTTGAAGTCAGATTGTCGTACAGAGGGTTCGCATTCGGTGAATTGGCGTCCTCGCCGCTGCCCGACTGGTATGCGGCGTAGGTTTTGTAGTTATATTTCGCACCCCAGTCGATCGACGTTCCCTGTACATACCCTTTTGTCGAGTAATAGATGTTCCAGTTTGCGGTTGGTGTCGATCCGCTGACATAGCTGTAGATCCAGACATTCTGCGTGCCTGCATAAACGATGTTGTTTTCGAAGATGTTTCCATTGGCCGGCGGGGCATTGTGCTGAACCTGAAATTCGGCTCCCTGATTCTTGGTGTTGTTGTTGTAAAGGCTGTTGTTCACGATCACGACGTGGTCGCTGCCGCCGACCTTTGCGGCGTATCCGCCAATCGAAACGCCGACGGTGTTGGCATCGTAGAAAAGATTGTTGCGGACGGTTACATAGCTGCTGTCGTGGCCTGAATGCTCGCTGGCCGCTTCCATATTCAAATCGCACGCGTAAACCGTGTTGCGCTCGAAGATGACATATTCGCAGCCGTCGCAATAAAGCCCGTCGGCGTCATAGCTTTTGCCTTCGCCTGGATTATTGATGGCGCTGATGTTGTAAACCGTGTTGCCGCTGATCTCGCCGTATCTCGCCTGGTCGTACCCGGTTGGAGCGACGCCCTCGAATCCGATAGCATCAATGCCGATGTTGTCGTTGTCATGCACGATGTTGTTGCTGATGGTGAAGTAGGTCACGTTGCCATCGACGTTTACTGATTCGCTCTCGCCGGTTTTCAGGTCATAAACCTGGTTGCCGCTGATTACCAGGCCGGTAATCGGTGTGCTCGATGTGCCATACACGGCAATGCCGAATGCGTTTCCGTTCTTCTCAGAAGAAGTGGTGATGTTGTGCACGGAATTGTTCAGCAACTGAATGCCGCTCCCGGAGCCGGTAATCCAGATTCCGGCAGGAGTGTACGCGGCCTTGCTGGTGGTGTAATTCTGGATTTGAAATCCGTTCAACGTGATGTAGCTCTCGTTCACCAGGTTGACCAGACCCTGGGTTTCGTTGCCGCTGGAGGGCGGATTCGACGAGCAGCAACTCACGCCGGTTCCGTCAATAGTCGCGGTTTGTCCGGGATAACTCGCGAATACGATTGGATTCGCCGACGTTCCGGAATTCGGAAAATTGACCGATTCGTTGTAGGTCCCACCTTCGACGAAAACCGTCGCTCCTGTGGTTACCGTATTTGCCGCGTGCTGAATCGTCAGCCAGGGCGCGGTGTAGCTGCCATTGTTGCTGTCGCTGCCAGTCGTCGAGACGTAATACGTCGCACCCGATTGGGCGAGCAGCATGGGCGAGAACAGCAGTGCAATCAAACACGAAGTCAAGAACGATTTCATTTCTCATCTCCCTTCTGATCTCAGCGGACGGTTTATGGAAAAGTTGCTGGAGTCAACGACAGCGAAGGCCCGCACTGCCTCATGCGGCAGAAGATAGGACTGTTTCGAATAATTGTCAATGATTATGTTTAATTGCGAAAAATCGAATAGCGCGCTTTCGATTGCTTTCTATTTGGCTTCTCAGGCCGCGGATCCCAAAGACAATAAAGATCTCGCAGGATATGTAAAAAAGGCGGGCAGCATGCCCGCCTCGCATTTCCAATTTCCTCGCCGGATTCTACTTTTCTCCCAGCTTCTCAAAGAACAAGCAAATCGTTTCGATCCCGTGATGGAAGTTCGGGATATGGAACTTCTCGTTGGGCGCGTGAAGATTGTCGTCAGGCAGGCCGAAGCCCATCATCACACTGGGAATTTTCAGGGCCTGATAGATATCGTTGACAATTGGAATCGATCCGCCGCTGCGAATGAAAACCGTGTCTTTCTTGAAGGTGTCGTGCAAGGCCTCGGTCGCAGCTTCGATATAAGGATTATCGGTGCCCACCACGCTGGCCGGACCTTTGCTGTGAACTTTGATTTTCGTTTCGATGCCTTTGGGCGTGAGCTTCTTCACAAATGCGGTGTAGCGCTTCAGGATGTCATCGGGATCCTGATTGGGCACGAGCCGCATGGAGACTTTCGCCGTCGCTTTGGCAGGAATGACGGTCTTCGCTCCTGCGCCAATGAATCCACCGGGCATGCCGTGAACTTCAAGCGTTGGCCGCGCCCAGGTGCGATACAGCACGGAAAATCCTGGCTCGCCGGTGAGAACTTTTGATCCGACTTCGGTCTTGCGGTAGTGCTCCTCGTTGAACGGCAGACGCTTCCAGGCTTTTAATTCGTCCTTGCTGGGAGCTTTGACTTTGCTGTAAAAGCCGGGGATGAGAATGTGCCCCTTCGCGTCCTTAAGCTTGCTTATGATCTCAATTAACGCAAAGAAGGGATTGGGCGCGGCTCCGCCATAAACGCCGGAGTGCAAATCGATCTTTGCGCCGTAGGCTTCGATCTCGGTGTAGACCAGCCCGCGCAGCCCGACACACAAAGTAGGCAGGCCGGGAGCAAACAGTTCGGTGTCGCAGACCAGAGCGAAATCGGCCTTCAGTTTGGCTTTCTCCTTGCGGACATATTCGGCTATGGACTCACCGCCGACCTCTTCTTCGCCTTCAAAAATAATTTTCACATTGATGAGCAACTTGCCGTTGCCCGATTTCATGAGCGACTCGAGCGCTTTCACTTCCATCCACAGCTGGCCTTTGTCGTCGAC
>JASHTD010000209.1 GCA_030040725.1 Candidatus Sulfotelmatobacter sp.
TCCTGATTGGCTTTGAGCAGTTCGTCTGCGACTGACAATTTCACTCCTTGGTCTTCAGCGTTCTGTTTGTGCGAGATCCCTCGCCCCGCTGGTAAGAACGCGGGGCTTCGGGATGACGTCACTCAAAATGTTTGCACGATCGCATGCCGCTGGTTGTGTATCCAGTGTAACCGCTACAATCGCCCGGTGAACCTTGACGATACGATTGTCGCCATCGCCACGCCCCCCGGACGCGGAGGAATCGGCGTTGTGCGCATTGCCGGTCCAGGTGCGCGAGAGATCGTCGCTCCCATGCTGCGGCTGAAACATGAGCTGGAGCCGGGACGCGCGGTTTTTAGCGAACTGGTCGAGCCCTGCACAAATCACGTGGGCACGGCCGCCTCCGGCTGTCCGGCGGAGCGCAACTCGGCAGCTGCCGATCGCATCGACGAAGTCGTAGTGACTTACTTTGCCAAACCGCATTCATACACGACCGACGACATCATCGAAATCTCTGCCCACGGATCGCCTGTGGTTCTCCGTCATATTGTCGAACTCTGCGTGGCTGCCGGAGCGCGCCTCGCTGAACCCGGCGAATTCACCATGCGGGCGTTTTTGAATGGCCGCATCGATCTCGCGCAGGCCGAAGCCGTCCGCGATCTGATCGAATCGCAGACGCTGTATCAGGCCAAGATCGCCGCCCAGCAGCTTGAGGGGGCGCTTTCGAAGCGGTTGCAACCGATTAAGCAGAGGTTGGTCGAACTCATTGCAGTGCTCGAAGCAGGCATCGATTTTGCCGAGGACGATGTTTCCGTCATGTCTGATGCGCAGATTCTCGAACGGATTGCTTCCGTCCGCGCGCCGCTCGCTCAACTTGCTGCCAGCTTTGCCTACGGAAAGATTGTGCATGAAGGCTTGACTTTGGCGATTGTCGGCCGGCCCAACGTAGGAAAATCGAGCTTGTTTAACCGCCTGGTCGAGCGCGAACGTGCCATCGTGACGGCTACTCCCGGCACGACGCGCGATCTGGTCAGCGAAACGGTTGCCATCGGCGGCATTCCGGTTCAGCTAGTCGACACCGCAGGAATCCGGCAGGCACTCGACGAAGCCGAATCCATCGGCATTCGCAAATCGATGGAGGCACTTGCCGACGCCGATCTGGTGCTGGTCGTCCTGGATGCGTCCCAAGGCATCAAGCCTGAAGACAAAGAGCTTCTCGATCAGGCGCGAACCCGTCCGGCCATCGCAATTGCAAACAAATGCGATTTAGTCGACCAGCGTGAGGCCCTGAGTTTCGAGCCTTGTTCACTGCCGGTTTCTGCGCTCACCGGCGCGGGCATCGCTGATCTGCGCTGGGAAATTCTACGTCACATCGGCGGAGAAACCGGAGCGCCGTCCGAGGCTGGATTTCTCACCAATGTCCGTCATCAGGGCCTGGTGCAGAATTCCCTGGCTGCACTCGACGCTGCCACAGGCGCGGTCGCAGTCAAAGTTCCTCACGAGATGCTCCTGCTCGATCTCTATAACGCGCTACGGCCGCTCGATTCGATCACCGGCGCCACCACCACGGACGACATTCTGAATCTCATCTTCAGCAAGTTCTGCATTGGAAAGTAGAAGCCAGCAACAGGTCGAAGAAATCTCCTGCCAACCGGTAGACGGGCTTGGAGTTCGGCGAAAAATAAAGCCCGCAGCGCAAAGCTGCGGGCTTGGAATTAAGTTGATAAGCAACTAGAAGCGAACGCGAGCGCCGAGTTCGATGTTCCTCGGTTCTCCCTCGCCGTTGAATCCGAGAGCACCAAAGCCTCCGTCGTTGTAGAGGCCAAGGAAGTTATCGGTCCACTGATTATGGTTCAGAACGTTGGCGAAGACGCCCTGGAATTCCAGGTTGATGCTTTCCGCTACCCGGATGCTCTTCTTGACACTCAAGTCCAAATTCCAGTACGCCAGCCCATTCAGGATTCCGGCTCCACCATCCCGGGTGTCGATACCGAGAATCGGGTTACGCCAGTTCGAGGCCTCGTTCACCCCATTCGAGAAATAATTCACTGGATACCCATTGGTTTGCTTGGAGCAGAATCCGGTGAAGTTGTAACCCGGGCAGTTGTAGGCATGAGTCTGGGGAACGGGGCCGATGGGCACGGCGTTCTCCATGTCATAGTCACCGCAGCCGATGCCATTGCATGAACCGAAAGATTGGTAGTCAGCAAAGGTCGTCCCGATCTGCGTTGGAACGCCGGACCCGGCAGCAAAGATGGTCGCGAAGGTCCAGCCGCCCAAGGCTCGTCCGATGAATCCTTGTTGTCCCTTGAAGTATGGGGGTTGATAGACCAGGAACGCGTTATAGATGAATTTGCGGTCCCAAGCCTGTCTCCCATACTGTTCGCCGGTATCGAAGGCATCGAGCAAACTGAGTTCGCTCGAGGATTGAGCCTGCGCTCCCGTCCCCAGAGCTTTCGACCAGGTGAAGTTGGACTGCATCGTCAAACCCTTCCAATCGGCCATCCTGACGGAAGCGAAACCGGCGTTGTAGTTGCCGTAGCCGATGCTGGCGTTTTGAAAGGCGCCGCTGGTATATGCGCCGGAACAGCCAATCGTAGTCACGCCATTGCAGGTGCTCGGAATCGGAGTGCTCTGCATGCTGCGCGGGAAGTTGAAAGCGCCGACATTGCCGTTGGTGTCAGTGCATCCACCCGCCGGGCAGCCAACTCCGCTATCCAGATCGCTCCAAAGGCCCCAGACCTGTGCATTGGCAAGATTGGTCCCTTCGTTTGCCACGACTGCAGCCGTGCAACTGGTGAAGCCATTGCAGTAACCTGTTCCCTTCAATGCATGCTCGAAGAAAGGCTGTGGTGTGACCGCACCAGCATTAGCTGCGCAGCCGCCACCCGCCATCCCTGCGAGGCCACCGCAGTACTGCAGCACCACATTGCCATACGCTTGCTTAAACTGCTGGCCGCCGAGCGTCATCATGTAGGGAACTGGGTTCAGTTCGACCGGCTGGTACTCGTGAGTGATTCGCCGACCGATATAGCCGAGTTCTAAGGTAATCCTTCGTTTCAGCTGCCGCTGGAGAGTGACATCGAACGAGTCAATCGCATTCGGCCGGAAACCCGGATCCAATCCCTCGGGGGAGGCAGAGAAGGCGTTGTTGAACCCAGGGTAGACCGGCTGAGGCAAGGTCGGGCTCGCAAGCCCGATCAACGGGACGGTCGGGCCGCCGGTAGCGGAGGCGTTTTGTCCAACGCGAAAGGCATTCGAGTAACTTCCCGCACCCGAGGCCCCGCAGGCCCAGCTTCCGGGAGCGCCGCCGACCAGGTTCGAGTCACAAGCTACGGGCTGTTCGAGACCGAGTCCCAGCAATGGCACCAGCACCTGGGTAACACCGTTCAGACGGCCGTATTGGCGGCCATAGCCAGCTCGAAAGACCGTGTCAGACAGCAGGCTGTTCGCGCCATTTGGGGCCCAGGCTACCGCCACCCGCGGGCTGAACTCGCCGTAGAACGGGTTATAAGGATATTTCAATCCGTTGGCGGTATTGCCTACCAAAGCAAACCCCATTTCAGGGTTGTATACCTGCCCGGCAAGTGCGGCCTTCCTGGTGTTGTTCAGGTAGGTCTCAGTGCTTAAGGGCTCATCCGCTGCGTCTACCAGCACTGTCTGCTTTCCGTTCGCTTCAACCGGCGGCATCTCCAGCGCGTAACCCAAGCCGTAAGTTAAGGTGAAAGTCGGCCTCAGATGCCAGGTGTCGCTGAAGTAGACGTTGTAGTAAGGAATCACACTCTGGTCGAATGCGTTGGAAAGCGGAGGCAGCAAACTAAGATTCGGACCAGTGCGGGC
>JASHTD010000341.1 GCA_030040725.1 Candidatus Sulfotelmatobacter sp.
GGATCGCGCAGGTCCGCTTCATAATTTCGCACGGCTCGGAAATAATCCCCCACCTTCACGCCCTGATTCGCTCCCACATTGAAGTAAACTTTCTGCCCCGTTCCCAGCTCCGAATCGAAGTCCTTCGCCATCACAATTCGGCCGGAAACTTTGCTGCGCGTGGGCAGGAAGCGGTCAAAGCGAAGCGGCGGGTGAAACTCCACCATCTGCTTCTCGGTATAGGGAATCGCTGTATCCCCGGGATTGATCGGATCGCAGGAGAATTCGACCTGCGCGATCGCCGACCGGCTGCGGGTATCGATGACCCGCACTAATCCGATCTCGGCGTAAGGTTGGCCCGTGGCCTTGAGCAGTTTGGCCTGTCCCGGAAACATTTCATATTCGTTTACATCTTTCAGTTCCCGGAGAATCTCATAGCGTGCTCCGGCCGTGTATCCGCTTCCCCGCAGATACACGATATCTCCATTCACATACTTGGTCGTTGCCGGAGTCTCCAACCCGCCATCCACAAAGTGGGCATCCGGCATCGTGTGCTGGCTAATGAATCCTGCGCAGTTAACATCGGCATGGGTCGGCATCTGCACGCGCTGAATCGGAAAGCTCGCCGATGTCGTGATGGTCCCGTCCGGGCCGGGCGAATTTCCCGGCGCCACTGACGCTGTCGACTGAGCCCAGCTCATCGTCGCAGCCAACAACAATAAAGCTCCTAGTTTCTGCATGTTACCTCCGATAAATGTCAACCGAGGCCGGCCTTCCAGCTAAATGCCGCCGATTCAACGCTACCTTCGGAAGGTAACAACGGGGTAAGAGAGGGTCAAGGTTACGAGGGTGTCACGGCCTTGGAAACAGATTTTGCCACATTTTGCGAATCGCTGTTGCAATCTGTCATTCTTCCCCTGTAAGATTCGCGCCTGACTTCTCTTTCAAGCTATTGATTTAAGATGATTTCTGCCGCCAACAGTCATCCCGTCCGTTTTCCCCTGCGCCTGCCCCGAGTTTGCGTCGCCGTCATCGCTTCCGATCCCTCGGAACTGGTTGAAAAAGCCTCCGCCCTCGCGCGGGATAACCCTTTTATGGAGTTCAGGTTAGACTACATTTCAAAGCCGACCCTGGCGCTCCCGAAGATTAAGCATTTTCTCGAAACCCATGCCGGGACTGTGGTCATTGCCACCTGCCGCCGCGCCTCGAGCGGAGGCAAGTTCCGCGGCTCCATCGCCTCGCAGCTCGATATCTTATTTAAGGCCTCTGCCGCCGGTTGCCAGCTGGTCGATGTCGAACTGCAAACCGCGCAGAAATGCAAACCGGCGCAGTTGCAAAAGCTGCGCGCACATTCGGCTCTCATCCTCTCTTTCCACGATTTTCGGGGCACCAAAAAGCTCGATGAGGCCCTGGAGAAAATGCGCGCCTTCCCCGCCGACTTCTACAAAGTCGTCAGCACTGCCACCACGCTTTCCGATAACCTCGGCATGATCCAGTTTCTTGGCCGCGAAGCCGACAATCACTCGCTGGTCGGCGTCTGCATGGGCGAGCAAGGCATCATCAGCCGCGTTCTCGGAGTTCGCGCCGGCAGCGTCTTTACCTTCGCCTCCGCCACCGCCGGAGAAGAAACCGCTCCCGGCCAGATTAGCGCCCAGGAATTGCGCAGCGTCTATCGCATCGAACAAGTCGACATCGCCACTCGCGTCTACGGTGTCGTCGGTGATCCCATCGGCCACTCGCTTTCGCCGGCCATCATGAACGCCGCTTTCCGCCGCGAAAACGTCAATGCGGTCTACCTCGCGCTGCATGCCAAGACTCTCAAAGACCTGCTCAACTGCGTGCGCGAGATTCCCATCCACGGCCTCAGCGTCACCATGCCGTATAAGGAAGCGATCCTTGCTCACCTCGACAACACCGATTCCCATACAACGAAGATCGGCGCTTGCAACACCGTCGTCCGCGCCCAGGATGGCAAGCTCTACGGCTTCAACACCGATACTTCCGGCGTAGTCGGTCCGCTTGAGCGCCGCCTCAGCACTCTGCAGGACGCAAAAATTCTGGTTCTGGGCGCTGGTGGAGCAGCTCGTGCTGCCGTCTTCGGCCTCAAAGAACGCGGAGCCGAAGTCTACATTCTCAACCGCAATCTCGCGGCCGCGAAGAAGCTGGCTCACCGCGCCCATGCCCGCTCCCTGAAGCGCACCGACCTCAAGAAATTTTCTTTTGATGTGATCATCAACGCCACGCCGGTCGGCATGGGTAACTCGCGCGAAACTCCGCTGCAGGAAAAAGAAATCAACGCGCGTTATGTCTTCGATATGATCTACGATCCGGTCGAAACTACATTTCTGAAGCTGGCTCGCCAGCGCGGCGCGCAAATCATTCCCGGCATCGAAATGTTCGTCCACCAGGCCGCCCGCCAATTCGAAATCTGGACCGGCAAGCCCGCCCCGCAGGAAGATATGCTTCAAGTCGTCACCCTCGCTCTGCAGGAACGCGCCAAAGCCGCCGCGAACGCAAAAAAGAAATCGTAGCCACTTGCAGATGTCATCTGGGTCTGGGCTTCGCGCCCACCTCTCACACCCCAGTGTGCCTTCGATCACTGCAGCTGCCCGAGGGACTCATTCATAGTTCAGATGTATTCCCTCTGGTCCGTTGGTAGCCTTCAACGACCCGGCAGTTCCTGGTAAGCCGCATTGCCACCCACCAGCAGGAAACGAAGGAGAAAACATGAGAGCACTCGCCATCGTTCTAGGGGCGCTTTCGTTCGCTTTTCTGCCGGCGCTGACCTATGCACAAGCTCCAGTATCCTTCTCTGACCACTCTCAACCGGCGCCGCCCATTCTGGTTTCGATCAGTGTCACTCCGGCCAATACTTCGATCGCGGCGGGAAACGTGCAACAGTTCACCGCAACCGGAAACTATACCGACGGCAGCACGCAAGACCTGACCTCTTCGGCAACCTGGAGTTCTTCCTCGCCAACCGTTGCCAGTACAGCCACAGGCGGGCTCGCGACGGCGGTCGTATCGGGAAGCGCCATCATTAGCGCAGTAGCCGGCGGCATCACCGGATCAACCACCCTCCTGGTGACTGCTTCCACGCAGATGCCCATCGGTACAGTCAGCGACGTCAATGAGGAGACCTGTCCCTCCGTTCTCGGTGGGCAATCTCCGGGGTGGGTTACAAAAACGAGCGGAAGTCCAGACGTCATGACGGTCTGTTATCACGCCATGGTGAGCTGTCCTGATATGCCTACCTTGGGCGTGACCTACGGAGTTGCGACGCCTTCGGGAATTTCAAATGGCACAATCGTTTTCGTGAGCGCAAGCGGCGGGACGTTTACTCTTCCTGGAAACGCGTCCAATGAAGCTCCTTACCAACTGTTCCACGCCGGCTACCAAACCGTTCAGTTCGCTTGGGACTCCTGGTGGCAGGACGGCTCTGCCACCGGCAGCATAAAGTCAGCAGCTTGTCGCGAAGCTACATTCCTGAACTATATTTCCACGAGCTTTTATCAAACTAACTCCAGCAACGGCGTAAGCGCGGGCATGTGTGCTCACAGCCAAAGTGGTGGAGCGGGCGGTGTCGCGTTCGCCTTGACCTACTACGGGGTCAGTTCCTTTCTCGACAAAGTCGTATTCGTGTCCGGTCCTCATTATGCGAATCTGGTCCAGGGTTGTGTTGTGCCCAATTCTCCTCCTGTGACGATCTGCCCGGAAAATAACGGTAGCTATCCGATGGGCTGTAGCGGCGATTCCGGAAGCTGGACCGATTCGATCATTTATGTCGGCAACGCGGCGAAAAGCGTGAGCCAGGAACTGGCCGACAACCCTCCGTGCGACGACCCCGATCACGTATATACGCCGTCCGATGAAGCAAACCTTACCGCGACCAGTCTGCTCGACGAGGCGCCCGACGCCAGTTACGTCTATCCCCAAACTTCGATTACTGCCTGGGAGTGTGACGACGACATTGATTGGAACAACCCCTCTGAGGGACAGGGGTCGCTCTATTTTTCGCAGCTGAGCAGTCCAATGCAGGTGGCGCCGAACTGCAATTACACTGACAAGAACACCGCTTTCCCCAACGCCTGCTTGTCGATTAATCGGGTTTATGGCTGCACCAGCGTTGAATTGGCTGCCACTGGCTATGTCTGCAACGGAAGCACCTGCCCCGTATGCACGGGCAACCCGCCTACCAATTGCACCTGTGGCGGTGTACCCTGCTCGCAGGTCTCTGACACGTATGGCATGCCAACCCTTCGAGACGCCGAGTGGGAAGATCCGATCAATGGATGCATCAGGCGGCACTGATAACAAACGTGCTGTACCCCGTACCTGAGGTCTAGCGCGCCCGCCTATCTCGGCAAGTGATCGGCGCGGGATCTTCCCCGCAGATTTGCGATAATCCCCTGTGTCTGTCTCCCTAGGAGAACCCATGCGCCTTACTCTCGCCGTGCTTACCTTCCTGACGAGCTTTTCCTTTTTTTCCTTCGCCCAGAATGTCGTCCGCTACACCGCGACCAACGCCAACGTGAAATATCTTTTCGCCACGGTCGAGCCGGTCGCGCATCTGAAATCCGGCGACATCCTCGACACGAACACGCTTGATTGCTTTGGCAACGCCATCAAGAAGCCCGGCGACACGCTCAGCATGGCAAAAGGCGACAACCCGCTCACCGGACCCTTTTATGTCGAAGGCGCGGAGCCCGGCGATACGCTCGCCGTGAAGATTCTCGACCTGCAAGTCGATAGCGACACTGGCGTCGGCGCGTTCGCTCCCGGATTCGGGGCGCTCAATGAAACCAATTACACGCCCATGCTGCACGCGCCGCTGCCGGAAAAAATCTGGTTCTATCACATCGATCACGCCGCGAACGACGCGGTCTTCAAAGCCCTCGACTCCGATTTCTCAGTGAAGATTCCTCTGCATCCCTTCTTCGGCTGCATCGGCGTCGCGCCCGCCGAAGGCGAAGCCCGCAGCTCCGTCGTCCCCGCCGAATTCGGCGGCAACATGGATTCGCCCGAAGCCAGTGTCGGCAACACGGTTTATTTTCCCGTGAATGTGAAAGGCGGTCTTTTTTATGTCGGCGATGGCCACGCCGCTATGGGCGATGGAGAAATCGCCGGCACTGCCATCGAAGTTCCGCTGAAAGCCCGCGTTCAGCTCAGCGTCATCAAAGGCCGCACCATCTCTTGGCCGCAATTTGAAAACGACGACGCCATCATGACCGTCGGCGCTTACCGCCCTCTCGACGACGCCCTGCGCATCGCCTTCACCGAACTCGTCCACTGGATTCACAACGACTACGGCCTTTCCGAACTCGACGCGTACGAATTGCTCTCGCAGGTCGGCAAAATTCATCTCAACGAAATGGTCGATCCCAACTATGTGATCGTGGCCTCGATCCAGAAAAAATATCTCCCGCCCAAGAAAAAATGAAGGCCGCGTGGAACAAACAGCCTGTAGTGCCGGGGAATTAAATAAGCGATGTCATTCCGAACCGAATCGCAGATTCGGTGAGGAACCCGCTTCTGTGTGGCTGCTCCATCCCCGACCACCGATCGGTGTTACCATTTCCCCGGAGAGCCGCCATGGCCGCCCAGCCGCACATCCCGAACCAGAATCCCTGGCCCGAACTTCCCCTCGCGGCCTGGCAGGATACCTATGCCACCCTCCACATGTGGACTCAGATCGTTGGCAAGGTTCGCCTCGCGCTCACTCCGCTCATCAACCACTGGTGGGAGGTGCCGCTTTATGTTAACGCCCGCGGCCTCACCACTTCCGCCATTCCTTATGGCGGCGAGATTTTCGAAATCCAATTCGACTTCATCGATCACAAACTCACTATCCCAACCAGTTGGGGGTCATCGAAAACTCTGCCGCTGAAACCCCAGTCCGTCGCCGATTTCTACGCCGCCTTCATGTCCGCCCTGCGCTCGCTCGGCATCGACCTGAAAATTTGGAGCATGCCCTGCGAAGTTCCCAATCCCATTCGCTTCGAGAGCGACACCCAGCACGCTGCCTACGACCCCGAATATGCCGCGCGCTTCTGGCACATTCTCATTCTGTGCGAAAACATCTTTCAGGAATTCCGCGCCCGCTTTATCGGCAAAGATAGCCCGATCCATTTTTTCTGGGGCAGTTTCGATCTCTGCGTGACTCGCTTTTCCGGGCGCCGCGCGCCCGAGCGTCCCGGCGCCGACCTCATCACCCGCGAAGCCTATTCGCACGAAGTCATCAGCGCAGGTTTCTGGCCGGGAGCCGGATACAAAGGCCCAGCCTTTTACGCCTACGCCGCCCCGGAGCCGACTG
>JASHTD010000210.1 GCA_030040725.1 Candidatus Sulfotelmatobacter sp.
TGCGCGGCCCGGTCGCGATCTTCTTCTTTGCGCCCAACTTCATCGATCAGCGGAACGGAATCCTCCAGCTCTTCAAGGACCGGGTTCTCCACCATCTCGGAGTTGATCATGTCCTTGAGTTCGAGCTTGTTGAGCGCAAGGACGGAGACCATCTGCACTAGACCCGGCGTGAGGATCTGGCGCTGCGAGAGCTTGACGGACAGTTTGTGCTGTAAGAGGACCATTTATTCGGTCTTTGACTGTTCCTGACAAACTTGTCACTCCGAACACGCGCGAAGCACGGGTGAGGAACCTGCTTTATTGCCGACGACATCACAAAAGCAGGTTCCTCACCGGGCCTTCAGCCCGGTTCGCAATGACATCACTAAATAAGTCGAAACAACAAAAACGCTATACCAGCGAAAAACTTTCTCCCAGATAGACCCTTCTCACTTCCGGATCGCCCGCCAGTTGCTCGGGCGGACCGTGCCGGAAGATTCTGCCGGCATCGATAATGTAAGCGCGGTCGGTTACCGAGAGCGTTTCCCGCACGTTGTGATCGGTGATCAGAACTCCGATGCCGCCCGAGCGCAGCCGGCTGATGATTTTCTGCAGGTCAAGAACGGCTATGGGATCGATCCCGGAAAAAGGTTCGTCCAGCAGGATGAACGTCGGATTGATGCACAGGCAGCGCGCAATCTCCACGCGGCGGCGCTCGCCGCCAGATAAAGCGTAGCCGCGATTGCGGCGAATGTGCTCCAGTCCCAGCTCATCGATAAATTTTTCCATCTTTTCGCGGCGCTCGTGCCACGACAAAGGCTGCGCCTCCAATACCGCGAGGATGTTTTCCTCGACCGTAAGTTTGCGAAAAACCGAAGCTTCTTGCGGGAGATAGCTGATGCCATACTGCCGCGCCCGCAGGTACATGGGAACGTCAGTGATGTCCTGGCCGTCATACAGCACGCGGCCTGTGTCAGGGGGGATCAGGCCAACGATGGCGTAAAAAGTAGTCGTTTTGCCTGCTCCATTCGGGCCCAGTAAACCCACCACCTCACCCTGATCAACTCGCAGGCTTACACCATTTACTACGCGGCGGCCGCGGTACGCCTTGCCAATTTCATCCGTGGCCAAAGTCCGCATTTTTCTTGCTCACGTCGCCCGGCACGCATTTATCGTGCCACTCGAGTTTGAGTTACCACAGGAGTACTAGCTTCGCCTTCTACCAGCACCCTATCATCGGCCTGAAAGAAAGTCAACGAAACCCCGGTAATCTTGCCCCGTTCGGCATCAAAAATGCTAGGCGGTCCACCCGTGAGGACGAATTTGTCTTCGGAAGCCGTATATACGAGCTTTTGCCCTTCGGCTTTCCGGCCGGGCTGCTGAACCACAACGTTGCCTTCGGCGATCATGTGATCAAGTCGCCCGGTTCCTGTAAGATGTTGACTGGCATTGACTTGTGACCTAGCTAGAAGATAGGCATCGGCCGTATTGGCGGTCGCGGTGAAAGCGTTACCCTTGGCCGTAACGCCTCCTTCGTAGTGAGCCTGCCGCTCGGAATCGGTGTAGGCCAGCCGCGCTGACGTTATCACCACGACGTCGGCAGCCTGGCCATTTGTCGGATTATTCGCCTTGTGTTCGCTATTGGCGGCAGGTGTTTCTGAGTTCAATCGATCCGAAGCTTGCACCAGAATCGTCGAAACCGGCTGCCGCGGAGTACCCTCAGCCACCAACGATCGTCTACCCCGGTCGAACTGGATCGATGGCGCCGTGATTACGTTCGCGTCCTGCCACAAGCGGGCATTTCCCTGATAAAGCGTGACCGCCGTTGCACCATGCGCCGTCATCGAAGCGGCAGTAACGTGAATGGGCGATGACGAGGCCAGCAAGGCCCCGTTGGGCTGTTCCTGGAGTTCGCTGTACGTGCTCTTTACCTCGCCTTCGGCAAAAGCCTCGCTCGTTGCCCGATTGATGCGAATGGCTCTGGCAGCCGTGGCCATGCCGCCGTCCGTCACGCGCGGGTCGCCGCTGAGCACGAGAACCTGATCGGCTGGAGTGTAGGTCGCTTTTTCCGCCCACGCCTGCGTTCGCTTATCCGGCGGCTGGTTATCGGTATAGGCAACCCCTCCCCGCTGAATGATCGACCCAATGCCACCCGCCGGTAGGAAGCTGACGTCAAGGTTCTCGCTCGTGCTCACGCGATCGGGCGCTCCCGGAGTCGTGTTCACGATCTTTGCGTCCGGCGCTCCGTGGATCGACGTCACGCGTGTTGCCCCCGCGTCCGTCGTGGCGAACTTTGCCTCGAAGCGGCCAGCTGTAACAACAGTGCGCTGCGCGGAAGCCCCTGAAACTAATTCGTCTGAACCCTGTGCCGGTGAGATCGTGATCTGCGCCGCTCCCGAGGTGATCGCCTGATCAAGCCGCTTCCCGCCTGAGACAAAAAAATCAATCGCAGGCGCGGCCACATCGAAGTCTTGCGGCTGCGATCCGTTTGGACTTGCAGCGCCCCCTCCCGCCGCATGCCGTGCCAGATGCACCCCGTCTTCGGCGTGGATTTTTCTCAGTCCGTTTTTTCCCGAAAAATCCAGAACCGTCCGCCTGGCATAGCCTTGCATGGGCTGCGCTCCGGCTCGCTCGAGGTGAACGTTGCCTGTCAGCGTCGCGGTGCGCAGCAGGTTTTGCTTGCCGCTAAGAAGCAACTCGCATTCGTCGGCGTGCGCGTGCATTTGCTCGGCACTCCCGCTGCTTGACTCTGCAGCCACATTTCCTTGCGCGAGCACGCGTTGCACATTGTTATCCGCCGCCAGAAAAAACGTGGCTCGCTCTGCCTGAACGGTCTCGTTCGTTCGCTCGAGCCTCGGGTTTTCCAGCACGATCACCCGCGGATCGCGCGTGATTTCTCCGTGCATCGCGGAAAGGGTTTCGTGGTCCGCCCCGAACGTTGCGTGGATCTGGGATTCCAGCGTAAGCGTGTTAGTCTTCGCCGCATACGCCACACCAACTGCCCAACCGCTGGCCTGCGGAGTCTGAAAATCGACCCGCGCATCGGTGTGCGCGTCACCGCTTTTCTGGTTGAAAACCAAATCGCTGGTCTTCAGATGAATCGGATTCTTCAGCTGCTTGGGAACGCTCTGATCCGGTTCCGTGTTTCCCGCAGGATTGGCTTGCAGATCGATCTGCACCGTTCCGCGTGCCGTTACATTTCCCGATTCCTTGTCGTAGGTGAAGTCATCACCATAAATCTGGTCAAAGCGCGAGGAATCACGGCCATAGAGAACGATGCTGACGTTGTGCAGCTCGGCGCTGCCATTCAGCTTGAACTGCTTGAGATCGGTCGCCTGGATGGTGAACAGAGTCCGTCCTCCGTCGGACTTCGAGAACTGAAATCCAGAGGCGGTCTGCTTGATGTCGATGCCGATCTTGTTGGGAAGCTCTTTCAGAACATTGCGCTCGCGCATGCGCGCGTAGAAATACATTCCCGCGATCGTCGCGATAAACAATACTGCGATCGCGGCCAGCCAGCGTCGCAAGCGGTAGATGGGAAGAGGCATCCAACCTCAGTTTAGTTCAAACTTCAGAGCGCCGGAGCCTCCCCGGTCCTGAGTCAAGCTACGTAAACCGACTGCACCGGGAATCTAGGAATGCCTGCTCAATTTTGGCCAAGCGAGCCAGTGGGTACTTGTTCTGCAGAATGAGCCTTAAAATCCCGCAAGGTCAGTTCAATGCCCCCGAACTCATCGTGATCATTGTGGCCGATGGTGAACGCTATATCGATGGCGTCTCCCGCCAGAAGCGGCGCAGCCTGCATACGCTCGGCCATGTGCCAACCAAGAGCATCGAAAACCGGATTTAGCTTTCGTTTTCCGGTCTTCACTTCCCTCGCTTCCGCTTTCTCGCGTCGCCGAATCGCAGCGCCATCCGGGTGGCAATTGGGTGTTGCAAGAATCGCAACCGGTGAAAGCTCTTCCTGCATCGACTCTGCCCGCTCGCCGGCCTTCACCTTCAGCTTGACGTGTTTATCTTTCAGAATTTTTGGCGGTGCGATCAGGTGCACGCCGCGAGAGACAAAAGCCGGTTCGTGATTTCCGGTCCCATAGGGTTCCAGCATGCGCAACACGGAATATAGCGCGGGAGAAACTTCATCCAGTTCCAGCTCCGCGTCCACATCGAGCACGGGATCGAAATCCACCGCCGTCAGTCGCGCGCGCGCGAAGGCATCCAGTTCGTTTCGCAGCTGCGCAACGTTTGCGGCAGGCATGGAAAATCCGCAGGCATGCGAGTGCCCGCCATAGCGAGTGAAAAGACTGCGCGACGCTTCGACGGCCTCCAGCAGGTGAAACGGTCGAATCGACCGCCCTGACCCGAACGCTTCTTCGCCCTCGCGCGAGATTACGATTGCAGGCCGATGATAGCGGTCGACCACGCGCATTGCCGCGATGCCAATCACTCCACGATGCCAGCCCTCGCCATCGACCACAATACAATAGGCCTGATTCAGCGCCGCATCACCGGCAATGCGCTCTTCCACTGCTTTCACAATGCGCCGCTCTTCTTCCTGGCGCTCGGCATTGAGCCGGTCAAGCTTGCCCGCCAGCAGCCGGGCGCGGTCCGCATCTTTCACGCTGAAGAGCTCGATCACATCGCGGGCAACGTCCATCCGTCCTGCAGCGTTGATCCGCGGCGCGATGCGAAATGCAACTTCGGTCGAGTTCGGTGGACGCTTCGAAGAAATCTGTGCGACTTCGAGGAGAGCTTTCAATCCAGGATTCACCGCGCGGCGCAGCTCGTCGAGGCCGAGTTTTGCGAAAACCCGATTTTCTCCCGTCAGCGGCACCGCATCGGCGATGGTCGCGATCGCCACAACTTTCAGAAACGACCGCAGCATGCGCAGATGGTCTTTCCCATCCAAGCGCCGCTGCATCAATGCCTGCGCCAGTTTGAACGCCACGCCCGCGCCACACAGGCGCTTGTAGGGATACGGGCAGCCCTCCTGATTGGGATTCACCACCACCAGCGCCTTCGGCACGCCATCAGCCCCCGGCAGGTGGTGATCGGTGACGATCAAATCCACGCCCAGCCGCGCTGCGGTCTCCGCCGGCGTGAAAGCGCGAATGCCCATATCCACGCTGATAATTAGCCGAATCCCCGCCGCTGCCGCGCGCTCGATCACGTCATCGCGCAAATCGTAGCCTTCGCGAATGCGATGCGGCACGTGGAAGTCGGCTGCCCCCCCGCAGAGTTCGATCGCAGTCTTCAGAATGATGATTGCCATGGTGCCGTCGACGTCATAGTCGCCGTAGATCAACATCGGCTCCTTGCGTTCGATGGCTGCATCCAGGCGATCGACCCCGGCACGAATGCCGGCCATCAGTTCCGGCGCGTTCAGGTGATCGATTTGAGGATTGAGGTAACGCCCCGCCGCTTCGGGATCGCTCAGCCCGCGCTGCATGAGCAGCTGTGCCAAAGCGTAAATCGGCCCGCCAGGCTTGGCGGGATCAGATGTCGAGTGAAACGCCGCCGAAGAAAGAATCGGCCTGAGGTCAGGCAGCTCTTGCAGCGCGGCGGCGAGTCCGCGCACTTGCATGGGATCCGATGCGGCCAGTTCCCAGCGCACGGTCAGCCTTCGTCGTCCGCATCCGATTCGTCGATGGGGATACCGCCGAAATCTTCTGACATTTCGAGCAGCCGCTGGTAGCGGTCGTACCACTCCGTGCTTACCTCACAGAGAAACATTGATCCCTGATAGGCCCAGCCGAGTTGCAAGAAACCGACCTTGTCGATGTGGGCGCGCAACCAACGTGCGTCTTCCACATCGTCGCTATCGGAGAATTCCGATTGCGCAAGCCTTTGCACCAGCTCGTCCAGTTCCTCGCGCTCCAGCTTCCACGAGTGCATCGTCAGGAACGGCGCACCTGCGCTCTTGGCCAACTCTACAAAGTCCTTCCATCCATCTGGGTTCGTTCCCGTCTCCCACATCACGCACTGCACTTCTTCGTAGTCCACGTAGCCGTGGAAGCGGCGCATACCGTGGCCTTCGATAAAGGCAATCATGTCATCTTTGAGGATGGTCAGGTCTTCCGGCGTGGGCGACATAAAATTCGTCTAAGCGAGTATTGTATGCCGTTTGCCCGGAAGCGGGTAGCGCTCTGGCCTCTTTCTGCCGCTCCATTTAGAATCCTTTGTCCTGCTTTTGATTTGAACAGACAGGAGGCGCCCCAGCTTGATCCCGCGTTATACCCGCCCGGAGATGGTCCGCATCTGGAGTGACGAAAACCGTTTCCGCACATGGCTGGCAGTAGAAGTCGCCGCCACTGAGACTCTGGCTGAGGCCGGTATGGTGCCGAAGGACGCGGCCCACGCTATCCGCGAGCGCGCCGATTTCAGCGTCCAGCGCATCCACGAGATCGAAGCTGAGGTTCGCCACGACGTGATTGCCT
>JASHTD010000211.1 GCA_030040725.1 Candidatus Sulfotelmatobacter sp.
GGCCGGGGCTGGCGGCGAGCTCGATTGCGTACTTGAAGCGGCTGAATGCTCCGCTGCAGCTGTTGGTTCCTCTCCTGATCACGAGCGTCGTGGGAGGGTGCGCGGGAGCTCTGCTCCTGTTGCACACGTCGCAGCACACTTTTCTCCACCTGGTTCCCTGGCTGCTACTGTGCGGCACTTTGTTGTTTGCTTCCGGCAACTCGATACGGACGGTCGCCGGGAAGGCGGGAGCGCTGAACGATCTGGGGACGATTTCATGGGCGGCGGTAACGGCCAGTTGCCTTGTCCAGTTATTCGTGGCGATCTATGGCGGATACTTCGGCGCCGGCATCGGTTTCGTGATGCTGGGAATGTTGACGGCCTTGGGCATGAGCGACGTTCATGCCATGGGCGCGATTCGAACCCTGCTGGCGGCCGCGATCAATGCGGTTGCGGTTCTTACCTTCATTGTGGCAGGAGCGGTTTTGTGGCGGCAGTGCGTTGTGATGATCGCCGGCGCGCTTACCGGAGGGTGGTTTGGCGCGCATTACGCGCAGAAGGCTGACCCGCGCAAAGTGCGGGCGACGGTGATTGGCCTGGGGCTGGCGATGAGTGCATATTTTTTCATCACCATCCGCTAGCCACGCAACTGTCCGGTAGCGAAATGCATCTGATGCTCGCCGCACATTGAAGTGCGGCCATTTTGCGACTAGGATAATCCGTTGCTCAGGAAACGCTGACACCGCCTTCCGTTTGCCCACCTCCTCTGGGGCGGGAAGCGTTCCAAGGACTCGCCCATGGCGTCCCGTACAGAAAATGCCACCACTCAAGCGATGAATTTTGCCCCGGCGAGCCTGAATCCGAGAAAGGATTTGCCGAAGGGATTTCTCGACTTTCTTCTGCCGCTGCATAAGCAGTTCACTCCGTGGCAACAGAAATTGGTGGTAAAACGCGCGGCAGTGTTGGGCGCGTCGCATGATGGCCATCCTCCGGATTATTTGCCGGCTTCAGAGGGGACGACTTCGGATTGGAAAATTGAAGTTCCCGACTGGTGCGCCGATCAGCGCAACCAGATGACCGGTCCCGCCGACGATGCCGAATTGACCGTGAAGCTGCTGAACTCAGGATCTCCCGCGGTCATGATCGATCTGGAAGATTCAACGGCGAATTTATGGGACCACATTATGCTGGCGATCGAGAACACGATTGCCGCATACAAATATGAGTTGAGTTACGAAGACAAGAAGCGCAAGAAGAAGGTGACGGTGAAGCGCTCGCAAACCGTGACCTGGGTGCGGCCGCGCGGACTGCACATAAGTCAGGCCGGAGTGATCAAGAACGAGATCATCTCCGCTTCCCTGTTCGATCTGGCTTTGATCTGGTATCAGATCGATCCGGCGTGGCTGCCGCATAATTTTTTTGTCTACATTCCGAAGAGCGAATCGGCCGAAGAAGCCTTCTGGTGGCGCGATCTTTTTCAGGTGCTGGCCAAACAGAAGAGCTTGCCGAAGGATTACATCAAGTGCATGGCGCTGGTGGAAGCGCATCCGCTGGCCTACCAGATGGAGGAATTTCTTTTCAACCTGCGCGAACATTGCCTGGGATTGAATCTGGGGCGCTGGGATTACATGGCGTCGCTGATCGATTTCATGCTGAAAGATCCGGGCTGGATTTTGCCGGATCGCAATACAATTCCGCATGACGTCGCCTTTTTTCAGAATTTCCGCACGCTGATGCCGGAGATTTGCCACAAGCATGGCGCGCACGCCATCGGTGGCATGACTGCGCTGTATCCCAGCCGGACGGACAAAGAATTAAACGACCGCGCGCTGAAGGTGCTGGAGCAGGACAAAAAGAACGAAGCGAATTGCCTGATGGATGGAGCGTGGACCGGGCATCCGGATCAAAATGAAATTGCCGTGGCACAGTTCCCTTTTCCCAATCAGATTGCGAAGCGACCGAAAGGCGCAAACTCGCATCCTGATTTGCGGCCGATACCGAAGGGAGTAGGACAAATTTCTCTTGCCGGAACGCGGGCTGCGGTGCGAACCGTGATTCGCTATCGCAACGGCGTGCTTAACGGCAGAGGCGCGAGCCTGCTGGATGGTTACATGGAAGATCTGGCTACCGATCGCATCTACCGGCTGATGATTGCGCAGCGCGTGCGGCACAAGGTGCAGGTTGCTGGAGACGATGGCAAGCCGGTGAAGCACTCGCGGGAGCTGGTGAGGCGCATATTCGACGAGGAGTTAGCGCGAATCCAAAAAGACTTGCCGGCGGAAATCGATCGCAGGGCGGCGACTACGCTACCAGAGGCCCGCCGAATTGCCGAGGAGATGATCGTGCAGGGTCACCATTCTCCGGTCTAGAGAATCAACTTCCGCATGAAAGCAGTTAACGGCCGATAGGGAAAAGCTCAACAGGTATCCACGAATTCGATTGCGAGAATCGAAAGAATTGATTTGACGCAGCGCGTGCCCTCGTTGCTCACTGTCAAATTGCGTTTTGCGCGTGCCTCGCGGGCATTAGGAGCGTTAATTGTTTTCATGTATTTTATTAGCTCGAGCCTTACTGAGTCGGAACGTTATTATTTCCGAATTTTCTTGGTCGAATGAGGAGGGAACGCCATCATGAGCACGATTGAGCAACCCGCCGCTGTTACATTTGCCGCATTGCAACCACCCCGCCGCTACCTGTTCGGCCCGGGCCCGACCATGGTTCATCCGCGGGTTTATGAAGCGCTCTCCAAGCCGATCGTGGGACACCTCGATCCCTATTTCATCGAGGTGATGCACGAGGTGCAGGAACTGCTGAAAGCTCCGTACGGGGTGAGCGAGGGCGCGACCCTTGTCATTTCCGGCACAGGCAGCGCGGGCATGGAAGCCGCCGTGGCCAACTTTATCGATGCCGGAGCCAAGTTCGCGGTGTTCGCGAATGGCTATTTTTCCGACCGGCTCACGGAGATGGCCAAGCGCAATGGCGCGAACATTGTTCGCTTTGAGAAGAGCTGGGGCGAGACTTATTCGGATGACGAAGCCCGAGATTTCATCCACCGCGAGAAGCCGAATGTGGTTGCATTCGTACACGCCGAAACCTCGACGGGAGCTTTGCAGCCCGGGCGAGCGATCTGTGACGCGGCGCACGAAACCGGCGCGCTGGTGATCGGCGATTGCGTTACCTCGCTGGGCGGATTACCAGTCGAGTTCGACAAGACGGGAATCGATGTTGCCTACAGTTGCACGCAAAAGGGAGTAAGTTGCCCGCCGGGACTTTCTCCGATGGCAATGTCGCAACGGGCCATGGAATTTCTGCGCGGCCGAAAGACGGCTCCGCGCAGCTGGTATCTCGATCTCAAGCTGATTCACGATTACTCGGCGCTCTCGCATCGATATCACCACACCGCGCCGATTTCCATGTTCTATGCGTTGCGCGAAGCGCTGCTGGTGATTGCAGAGGAGGGCGTGGAAAACCGGTGGGAGCGACATCGCCGCTGCAGCAAAGCTTTTGTAAAGGGTGTTGAAGCCATGGGACTGAAGATGCACGTCCCCGAGAAGCATCGCATTCCGACACTGAGCACGGTGTGCGTGCCGGCAGGAGTGGATGAAGGCAAAGTGCGTAAGCGCCTGCTTGACGGACCAGGGATTGAAATCGCGGGAGGCTTTGGGCCACTCGCGGGCAAAGTGTTTCGCATCGGCGTGATGGGCCCATTGGCCACGGAAGAGAATGTCCAGTTTTTTCTGAGCGAATTCAAAAAAGCCCTTAGCGCGGAGGGCTATTCGGTTTAAACGCGGAATTTGCCGCGCATACGGTTCGATCTGAGGGCGGAGGATAACATCTCGTTCGTGGACAACACCTGAAGTCGACTCGCCATCCAACTCCCCCGCCAGAGGCACGCAACCCATGACACTCAAATCGGTCAACACTTTGCTGGACGTTTTGCATTTTGCCGATAGCCACACCGCGGTAATCGTCCCCGAGCTTGAAATTCGCGTCACCTATGATTCTCTGCGCGAGCAGGTGCTGACCATGGCAAATGCGCTGGCGTCGGCAGGCATTCGCCGCGGCGATGCGGTAGCCATCGCACTGCCGAACGGATTGCCTGCCATCGTGGCCTTTCTTGCGGCTTCGATTGCTGGAACTGCAGCGCCTCTGAACCCCGCGTATCCCTACGAAGAGTTTCATTTCTTTCTGGGCGATACCGACGCACGTATTCTTCTCTGCCCGCCGGTCGGAGCGGAATTTGTGCGCACGGCGGCGAAAGACCGCAAGATTCCGGTCTTCTCGGTGGAGATGAATGAACACGGGCAGGTCTACATGGCTAACGCTCCCAGCGGATGCACGGCGACCGAACCGACGGCGAATGACATCGCCCTGATTCTTCACACCAGCGGAAGCACAGGCAAACCGAAACGGGTTCCGCTGCGGCATTTCAATCTAGCAGTCAACTCGGCGAACATAGCCAATCACTACGGACTATCGGAAGAAGACGTTTCGCTGTGCGTGATGCCCTTGTTTCACATTCACGGCCTGATCGGCTCGACTATGTCCACGCTGTTGTCCGGTGGGACGGTCGTGGTTCCGACGAAATTCAATGCGCTTTCTTTTTGGCGGACGGTGGCGGAGCATCGCGTAACGTGGTATTCGGGAGTTCCAACCATGCACCAGCTTTTGCTGGCCCGGACCCGGGGAAAGCCGGTAGAAGCAGAGACCTTGCGCTTTCTGCGCTCGTGCAGCGCGCCGTTGTCGCCGGAACTGATCCATAAAATCGAGGGAATCTTCGGAGTTCCATTCGTGGAAGCGTATGGCATGACGGAAGCTTCGCACCAGATGACTTCCAATCCGCTGCCGCCACAGCACCGCAAAGCCGGATCGGTTGGCGT
>JASHTD010000212.1 GCA_030040725.1 Candidatus Sulfotelmatobacter sp.
TTCCCATGCCAATGGCCAGCCCGCCTGCATCAAGCTCCGCTCGCAATCGCTCTTTGATGGCTTCAATCTGCAGCGGCGTGGCCGGTTGATTAGTCGCTGGCCCACTCTTCGGCAAAATTGTTCCGGCGGGCAACGGCGCGCCGAAAACTGCTGCCCGGGCCGCAACGTGGCTCGCCGACGTGCCATAGTTGATCAGCGAATGCCCTTCCTTCTCTTTCAAAAACTGGGCGACTTCGGGCACCCCGATTTCCAGTTCCAGCGCTGTCGTAACTCCATCAAGCGCCTTAACGCGCTGGCTTGCCATATCCTGGCCATGCTGGTGCAAGTCAATGAAGCCGGGAGCAACGACCAGCCCGTCGGCATGTATGAGGCGACGTCCGTTCAGTTTTTCTGAAGAGATGCGGGCAATCTTTCCCTCGCGGATGCCAATGTTCCGCACCGCGTCCAGACCGGTTTCCGGGTCGAGGGCTCGCCCGCCTTCGATCACAAGATCGTATTGTTGCGCGGCGATGCCCGCCGTTGAGAATCCAAAGAGACAGAAGAAAATACAGAAATAGAAAATCGCTTTGCGCATGCTCACTCCTGCCGCTAGCGATGATACCAAGTCTCGCTGCAGCGAACTCCCTGCCAACTTTGCCCCTCCATTTGCCTGAATTCCGCACCCTCTCTAGAATGAAGATTCATCCTAGTAGAATGAATTTCTGAGAACCTTATGATTCATTTTCCCGTTCCTGAAGCTCTTACTTTCGACGACGTCCTTCTTTTGCCGGCGCATTCCGATGTGATCCCGACGACCGCGAATACCCAGACCCAGATCACGCGCGAAATCGGCTTGAACATTCCCATCGTGAGCGCAGCCATGGACACAGTGACCGAATCGCACATGGCAATTGCGCTGGCACAACAGGGCGGGCTCGGCATCATTCATCGCAATCTGACCATCGATCAACAGGCCAACGAAGTCGACAAAGTGAAGCGCTCGGAGAGCGGGATGATTGTCGATCCGGTCACTATGTCGCCAAATGACAAAGTCAGCGACGCGTTGGAAGTGATGCGCAAGTACAAGATCTCGGGCGTTCCCATTACCGAGCATGGCAAGCTAGTCGGCATTCTGACCAACCGCGACCTGCGCTTTGAAACGCGATTCGATATTCCAATCGATCGCGTGATGACCAAGAAGAACTTGATTACGGTGCCGGTAGGAACGACGCTCGAAGATGCCGAAGAGATTCTGCATGAACACCGAGTGGAAAAGCTGCTGGTGGTCGACGACAAGTACAACCTCAAGGGATTGATCACGGTAAAGGATATTCAGAAGAAACTGAAATATCCCAACGCGGCCAAGGACTCGCACGGCCGCTTGCGGGTGGGTGCAGCGATTGGCGCAACCGGAGACTTCCTCGAGCGCGCCCAGGAACTGGCGGAAGCCAAGGTCGATGTTCTGGCGATAGATAGCGCGCACGGGCACTCCAGTAAAGTTCTGGAAGCGGTCAAGCTGGTGAAATCGAAATTGCCTGAGATGCAACTGCTCGCTGGCAACGTTGCGACTTTTGACGGCGCATGTGAATTAGCTCGCGCGGGCGCCGATGGCATCAAGGTCGGCATCGGTCCCGGCTCGATCTGCACCACGCGAGTCGTCACAGGAGCGGGCGTACCCCAGATCACTGCGATCGCCGAGGCATTCCGCGCCACCAAGGACGCCGGCGTTCCGATCATTGCCGATGGCGGCATCAAGTATTCCGGCGATATCACGAAGGCTTTGGCTGCGGGTGCGAGCGCAGTCATGATTGGATCGCTTTTTGCGGGAACCGACGAAAGCCCCGGCGAACTGATCCTCTACCAGGGTCGATCTTTCAAGGCGTATCGTGGCATGGGATCGCTGGGCGCCATGGCGCAAGGATCGAGCGAGCGCTACTTCCAGAGTGTGGAAAACGATTCGTCAACCGCCGCATCTGCGATCGATGCTGATTCGAACCGACTCGGGAAACTGGTTCCCGAAGGCATCGAGGGCCGGGTTCCGTACCGGGGATCGGTCGCGATGATCATCTATCAGATGGTCGGCGGACTGAGATCCGGCATGGGCTATTGCGGCTGCGCGACAATTGCGGAGCTTTTGCAGAAGACGCGCTTCATTCGGATCAGCGGCGCGGGCCTGCGCGAAAGCCACGTGCACGACGTCATGATTACGCGCGAAGCTCCCAACTATGGAGTCGAGTAATCCTTACGCTTGAACTCCCAACGAAACAATCTGCTGAAGGCGTGGATCGCCGCAGTTTTGTGGCTGATTGTCATTGCCATCGAATCAACCGCCTATCTTTCTGCACACAACACCAGCCGGATTCTTTATCCAATCTTTCATTACCTGTTCGGCATGGATTGGGTACGTTTTGAGTTCTGGCACTTCTACATTCGCAAAGGCGGACACGTTGTCGGCTATGCGATTCTGAGCATCCTGCTGTTCCGTGCGTGGCGGGCAACTTTACCATCAGCAAAAGCCGCGGGCTGGACGTTCCGTTGGTCGGGGATCGCGGTCCTCAGCACGGCTTTTGTCGCCAGCCTCGACGAGTGGCACCAGAGCTTCATCCCTTCGCGGACGGGAAGATGGCAGGATGTTGTACTCGATACGTCCGCGGGCATCGCCGCGCAAATATTGATTTTGCTGTGGTGGAACAACCCCGGGAAAAACAAAAGAGGCATTGGGAACGGTCCCAGGGGTATGCGGGACAGAGATCTCATGGCCGATAGCTCCGTTCCGCCGCCAACTGCTCCTAAGAGCGTCTAACAAAACCACCGCCGCCTCGCCTACTCTGACCGCCGTTCTTTCGCAAGAAAAGCCGCCGGGACTGAGCGACAATCCTTGGCTGGTTGACTCGCGGCCTTTACTTCGTTGCCACCAACGCAGGCTGAGTAGCGGCTACTTGCGCCTTCACCTTCTGCAGAGTCTGGCGTGTGGCCCGAAGCTCAGACTTTAGATCACGAATCTCCCGCTGTTGCTGCTTGACCGCCTCGATCAGAACCGCCGTCAGCCGGCTATAATCCACGCCGCGCGCGTCTTTGCCGTTGTCTTCGTATGTCACCACCTCGGGAACCACGGCACCGACTTCCTCGGCGATCACGCCGATCTCGTGCTTGCCCGAATCTTTCAAGTCGTACGAAACGCCACGCAGTTGTTCGACTGTGGACAATGCATCGGGCAGCGTCCGGATGTTGGTTTTCCAGCGGCGCGAACTATACGTCTCCCAACTGTCGCTGACCGGATGGCCCAAACCCCGGCCGATGGTGAGAATGTTGGATGGTTTGGTCGTGCCAATGCCCACCTTGACCGCATAATCGCCGGTGCCGCCCAGCACCAGCGA
>JASHTD010000213.1 GCA_030040725.1 Candidatus Sulfotelmatobacter sp.
CGCAACGAGTACCAGAACCGCGGCTATTTCAAAATGAACACCGTGGGCGAGGCTAAGACGCAGATTCACGACACTGGTCATCAGGGCGGCCACATACCGCTGATTCAAAGCGGACCCGGTAAAGCGGTCGATATCACGATGCAAATCGAAGAGGGTGAGCGTTATACCCTGGGCGGAATCACCTTCAAGAACAATCAGGCGGTCACTAATACCAAGGCGCTGCGCAATCTTTTTCCCATCAAAGACGGAGATGTTTTCAGCAAGGAAAAAATCGCTAAGGGTCTTGAGAACTTGCGTAAAGCCTATGGCGAACTTGGATTCATCAACTTTACTTCCATTCCTGACACCCACTTCGACGATGAAAAGAAGCAGATATTCCTCGATGTGGATGTGGACGAAGGCAAGCGGTTCTATGTCCGGCGCATCGAGTTTCAGGGCAATACCACAACCCGCGATAAAGTCATACGGCGCGAGATCGCCCTCGAGGAAGGCAGTATTTACAACTCGCGTCTGTGGGAGTTAAGCCTTCTGCGGTTGAACCAGTTGGGATACTTCGACCAGCTGAAACCGGACGATCCCAACACCACGGTTCGCACCCTTGACGAAAAAGACGGCCTCGTCGATCTCACTCTGAAGGTGCATGAAAGAGGCAAGAACAGCATCGGCTTGAATGGCGGCGTGAGTGGTCTCGAAGGCGCCTTCGTGGGCATCAATTACGCCACCAACAATTTCCTCGGCTTGGGTGAGACGCTCTCGGTCCAGGCCAGTATTGGAAACCTGGCCCGCAGCATTCGCTTTGGTTTCGTTCAGCCCTACCTGTTTGACCGGCCGCTGCAGTTCGGCTTCAATATTTACTACAACCGGGTCAACTACGACCAGGCGCGGCAACTCTCGATTTTCAGCGGTCAAACGCTGAACCTGCCGAATACCGTGTTGCAGAACCTGCAGAACTACTCGCAATCGAGCGCTGGATTCACCACCTCGCTTAGCTACCCGTTGCGGCATTCCTTCAAGCGTGTTGGCATCACTTACTCGTTCGACCGGTCATCGTTGGTGGCTCTGAGCACCGCCTCCAAGAATCTGTTCACGTACCTCGCTTTCCGCGGTATCTCCGGCCCGCAAGCGCTCGAAGGAATCCTCACCAGCAAGATTTTCCCCAACTTCTCGTTCAACACACTCGATAGCCCGATGTTCCCACATCACGGCCATCAGTTCACGGCGGGCGCGGAACTCGCGGGCTTAGGCGGAACGATTCGCTCGATTCGCCCGGTCGTGCAGTACAAACGATTTATTCCGGTGCAAAATCGGCGTAATGCCCTAGGCTTCAACTTCCAGACTTCTTTTATTACGGGCTTCGGCGGATTGGTCGCGCCGCCATTCGAGCGCTCGTACATGGGCGGCGAAAACGATCTGCGCGGCTTCGATATTCGCTCCATTTCTCCCGTCGCATTTCTGCCAAACGTGGGCTCCATCACCCTCAGCAATCGCGATGGAACGCCCGTTCTTCTCGATCCGCAGAATCCGCGCGCGGGCGCGGTTAAAGTACCGATCCCGATCGATCAAATCGTATTTCCGGGCGGTGACTTTAGCATGGTTACGAACTTCGAATACCGCATCACCATTGCTGGCCCGGTGGCCTTAGCGCCGTTCATGGATGCGGGCATCGATCCCATACTTCGCCGCTCGCAGCTGCAGATTGCGCAGGTGCAGTATGAGACGGTGGTGGGCACTCCTCTCGGTTGTCCACAGTTGGTGCAGACGGCTACCGCCAATACCTGCACGTTGGGAAGCGTCCTGAGCCCGCCGCCTTCGCAGAATTTGCAGGTCTTCGGCCAGACTAACTGGAGGCCCAGAATGTCCACGGGGCTCGAGCTGCAAGTATTCTTGCCCGTGATTAACGCACCCTTCCGCATCTATTGGGCCTACAACCCGCTGCGCCTGGACGAGCCGGCCAACCCGCCGATTCCGATTACGGCCTCCATGTTCCCGCAATCTTGCAACCCCAAGACCGGCTGCCAGCTCACCGCCGCAGGGGCGTATACCTTCAACCTGGCGCGCAACGCGTACGCTCCCACCTTCCTTTTGCGGGAGCCGAGAAAGACCTTCCGGTTCACTGTGGCGACTACTTTCTAAACCGCGGAGCCCACAGGTTTCGGCAGTGGGCGGTTTTAAAACAGCCCACCACCCAGGTTTGACGGAGCCGCAGCGTCTCTCTATAATCGTTACGTTCCAGGGCATTGTAGAAAATAGACCAAAGCTGGGCAGCACGTCCGCAACTCCGGCGCAGTATGCCGGCATGCCATTGCGGCGAGTTCCGATAAGCGTCTGACGGGGCGATCGTTCGAAAAGCAAGACTTCCGTGAATGCGGCCCAGCGTTGCCTGAAAAAAGGTAATCCGAGTTCTTCCCGGAACCAGATGGAATGCAAAAGTGTGACCGGAACCGAATTGAGGGGAACCGGAAGGTACGAAATCGGAATGCACGAAAAATTCCAAGGAGTTGAATCGATCCAATGACAAGCAAGTTTCTGCGTTCGCTTCTGGCCGTTGCCGTGATCTCTATGATTTCCGCATGGGCCCAAACCGCCGGCGCTGCTCCCACAGAACCTCCTAATGCGCCCTCCGCTGCCACTCCTGCTCCGGTTGCTACCGGAACCGGCACCAAGATCGGAACTATTAATATTGAGCAGGCCGTTCTCAACACCAACGAAGGCCAGCGCGACTTTTCTGCCCTGCAAAAAAAGCTGGAGCCGAGACAAAACGAATTGAAGTCGCAAAACGATGAGCTCGAAAGCTTGCAAAAGCAGCTCGACACCCAGGGCCCCAAACTGAACGACGATGCCCGTGCCGAACTGGTCCGCCAGATCCAGGACAAGAAGAAGGCTCTGGATCGCGCGGTGCAGGATTTCCAGGAGGATGGCCAGAATCAGCAGAAAGAGGTTTTCCAGCGCATTCTGCAGAAAATGGCTCCCGTGATCGTGAAGCATGCCCAGGAGGGCGGCTACGCCATGATCGTCGACACTTCCAACCCTTGGCCGCAGAGCCCGGTGTTGTGGTACGACGGCAACAAATCCGATATCACCAAGGCGGTGATTGATCTCTACAATACGCAGTCCGGAGTTCCTGCGCCCGCGGCCTCTGCGCCAGCGGCAGCCAAGCCGGCGGCTCCGAGAACGACCACGCCTAAGCCTGCGGCCCCGAAACCAACCACGCCGCAGTAGTTTGTGCGACACCGAGTGTGTCGAGAAAGTTCCCAGCAAGCCGCACGCGAGTGCGGCTTTTTTCTTTGCTGCAACGATCCGGCGAAGCAGGTCGCGGTGTCTTTACCGGCAACGATCTCTATTGATCAAGGATCGCGTAAGTAACGACCGTGCCGAGGAGGACGCCATGTTTGAAAGCGTGCTGAGTTCGCCGTCGGATGCATGTTCGCGCCGTGGTCTTACAACCTTGACTTCGTTTGGCGTAGAAGCGCTCGTCGTGGCTGTGTTGCTGATCTTGCCGTTGCTTCGGCCGATGGGCACACCTTTGCTTCGTCACCTTTCGACTCCGATCAGCCTGTCTCCAGCTCCTCCGGGGCCTGTGGCAGTTCACTCCCGATCTGTTACGGGACCTGCTGCCGGTTCCAATCCGGCGGAAATTATCTTGCGCCAACCGGATGAGATTCCCGCTCACATCGCGCCCGGCGACGGAGGAGTTGCACCGCCGATTGCTCCTTCCGGCCCATATATTCCCGGGGTTAGAGGAGCCGGCAATTCGAGCGGAGTCTGGAATTCACTCGGAACAGGTTCGGCTCCGGTAATTCCAAAGCCTCCGGTCTCGACCGCGCAGACGGTCCGACTGTCACATATGAGCGAAGGAGATATGGTTCACAAAGTCGTGCCCACCTACCCGCCTTTAGCACGAACCGCTCGTATTCAGGGAGCTGTGATTCTGCAGGCCATGATCGGCAAATCGGGCACAATCGAAAATCTGAGGCTTCTCTCCGGGCACCCGATGCTCGCGCCTGCGGCGATTGAAGCGGTTCGTCAGTGGCGCTATCGGCCTTACATTCTGAATGGCGAGCCTGTCGAAGTCGAGACGCAGATCACCGTGAACTTCTCACTGGCTGGCAACTGAGGGCCTGGTCCATAAATCTCGACCCTGCTAGGGAGTAGTCCAAGCGTAACCTGAGGAGGAAGCACCGGCGGCCACTATAATCGAACCTTAATGGCAACGACTGCAGAAGTATTGAGCCGCGTGGCAACCCGTCCTACGTGGGCGGAGGTTTCGCTTGGGACGTTGAAGCAGAACTTTCGCACCGTGGTCAAGCATGCCGGCGCGAGCGTTACCGTCTGCGCGGTGGTGAAAGCCGATGCCTACGGTCACGGCGCGGTCGAGTGTTCCCGTGCCTTGCAGGCGGAAGGTGCAAAGTGGTTGGGCGTTACGTCTCTCGATGAAGCGATTCCCTTGCGCGAGGAGGGCATCGAAACTCGTATTTTGCTGATGACGGGCTTCTGGCGAGGCGAGGAAAATGAGATCGTCCGTCTGCGTTTTACCCCAACCGTGTGGGAACCGTGGCATATCGAACTTCTCGAGAAGGCGGCGGCGTCGGCGGCCGTCAAGCATGCGGTGAATCTAAAAGTGGATACCGGCATGGGGCGTCTGGGTGTTTCGCCAGATGAACTTCAGGCCGTACTGAAGGCTTTGAGCACTGCCCCTCACCTGGTTGTCGAAGGACTTTCGACGCACTTAGCATCGTCTGAGATCATGGACGCTCCCTCGGTCGCGGAACAAACGCACCGCTTCGAGGAAGCGCTTCGCATGGTGCGCGCCGCAGGCTTTGAGCCCACGCTGGTGCACATGGCGAATACCAGCGCCCTGATCTCGCGCCGGGAGACCTGGAACAGCATGGTGCGTCCGGGCGTTGCGCTCTACGGATACTACTTGCCATTCCAGCGCGCCGGCCGGGAAGTGAGCGGAGGCACGCTACGACTTTCCGTAAAGCCGGTTCTTACCTGGAAGACGCGGATTCTCTCGCTGCGGAGCTTCACCGCTAATCAACCGTTGGGTTATGGCGGAACCTATGTAACGAAAGCGCCGGCGCGCATCGCCGTGCTACCCGTGGGCTACGCTGACGGGTACAATCGCCAGCTTTCGAATCGAGGTCGCGTTATCGTGCGCGATCACTATGCGCCAATCGTGGGAAGCATCTCGATGGATCTGACGCTCGTGGAGGTGACCGGCATTCCCGGAATCGCTGTTGGGGATGAAGTCATTCTGCTCGGTACCAGCGATGGCCTGACCGTGGATGCCCTCGAACACGCGCGCTGGGCAAACAGTTCTCCTTACGAAATTCTCTGCAATATTTCGAAGCGTGTGCCGCGAAGGTACGAGAGCTAGTCCGTTCCCATTCAGCTCTCAAATGGCGACTGCGAGTGGCGGATTGCGACCACTGGATGCGCCGACTGTCATGTTCATCCATGTTGCTTGTTAGACTAAGACTGGCACAATGCCCTCACTCTACGCACAGTGGATGTACGATTGGGAGCACCGGCTCACCTCGGTGGACAATAACCGCGTGGTGCGTCCGCTGGAGTGGGGCCTCGAGTGGGCGCGCAACTGGCCCTGCCGCAACGGGTACAGTCCGGCTCAAGCTGCCAACGACCCGGCGAAGTTCCTGATTGATTTCAACCACCGGATCGTCGCGTCCAGCGACGAATTTTATTCTTATGTTCAGCCCACCGACTTTCGCCTGGAAACGCGCGAAGTCAAAGTCTTTTCCACGCGCGAAATTCCTGATCCGAAGCTAGAAGCGAAAGTGAAAGGAACGCACGCTGAATTTCTTCGCTTTACATCGCCGGTGAAAACCCCTTACCCGGAAAACGATCTGGTGAATGCGCGCTGGTTTCCGGCGCGGGGGCGTCGTGCGGTGGTGCTTCTCCCGCACTGGAATTCGGATGCGATTTCCTACGCCAGTCTCTGTCGCGTGCTGAACATGCTGGGAATTGCGGTGCTGCGGTTGAGCATGCCGCATCACGATATCCGCATGCCGGGGGAAATCAGCCGCGCGGATTACGCGGTGTCGGCAAACATTGGCCGCACGCTCGACGCCGTGCGGCAAGGCGTGGCCGATATTCGCAGCTGTCTCGATTGGCTCGAGCAGCAGGGTTATAGCAAACTTGGAATTATGGGCACCAGTTTGGGCTCTTGTTACGCGTTCATTGCGGCGGCGCACGATCCCCGCATTCGCGTTGCCGCCTTCAACCACGCATCTACTTATGTTGCCGACGTGGTGTGGCATGGGCAATCCACCCGGCACATCCGGGAAGGGATGGAGTCGCAGATCACGCTGGAGACTTTGCGCCAGGCATGGCTTGCCGTGAGTCCCATGGCTTATTTCGATCAGTTCTCGCGCTGGCCGCGAAAGTCGCTCATTGTATATGCAAAATACGATCTGACGTTCTTGCCTGAACTATCGCGCGAGATTGTCGCCGAATTCGCACGACGGGGTTTGGATCACAAGGTGGTGGCTTTACCTTGCGGTCACTACACCATGGGCGAAGCTCCCTACAGCTACCTGGACGGCTGGCATCTCGCTTCGTTTTTGCGCACGGCGTTCATCTAGGACGGAGCGACTGAATTTCCTCTTCAACTCGAATCGCGAGTTAGAATGTTGTATGCAGAGCGCGTCCGCAAATTCCTGCGAAGAGCTTGTCGAGTATCGTCGCGGCGATTATCTGATCAGTACCGACCGGGCGCGTCTTGACCTCGATGTCGTGCACGGCTTCTTGACGGACTGCTACTGGGCGAAGGGCATTCCGCGCGAGCTGGTTGGAAGATCGATGCAGAATTCCTTATGCTTCGGCATCTACCATGCTGATACCCAGCAGGTCGGTTTTTCGCGGGTGGTCAGCGACTTTGCCACGGTTGCGTATCTCGGCGACGTTTTCGTGCTGGAGTCGCATCGCGGGCATGGCCTGTGCAAATGGATGATGGAGTGCATCGTTAAACATCCTGCGCTGCAGGGTCTGCGCCGCTGGATTTTGCTCACGCGCGATGCGCACGGGCTTTATTCAAGCTTTGGTTTCACTCCGCTGAAGGCCCCGGAGCGTTACATGGAACTTCATCGGCCTGACGTGTATGAAAGGCATTAGGAAGGATGATATGAAAAACTCCGGGATGGAACGTCCTCTGTACGAAGTTGATCCGCAGATTGCCGCCGCCATCGATAACGAAACCCGCCGCCAGCACGAAGGCCTGGAGTTGATTGCCTCAGAAAATTTTGTGAGCGAGGCTGTGCTGGAAGCCGCCGGCTCGGTCTTTACCAATAAATATGCCGAAGGATATCCCGGCAAGCGGTACTACGGCGGCTGCGAATTTACCGATGTTGTAGAAAACCTGGCGCGAGATCGCGCCAAGCAGCTCTTCGGGGCAGAGCATGCCAACGTACAGCCGCATTCCGGTTCGCAAGCGAACATGGAGGCCTATGCCTCCGTGCTACAACCCGGCGATACGATTCTTGGATTGAATCTCGCGCACGGCGGTCACCTCACACACGGTCATCATCTGAACTTTTCCGGAAAGACATACAAGATCGTTCCCTACGGAGTCACCAAGGAAACAGAAACCATCGACTATGACGCCTTGGAGAAGTTGGCTGAAGAACACCGGCCGAAACTAATCATCGGCGGCGGCAGCGCTTATCCCCGCGTGATCGACTTCGCCCGCATGCGGCAAATCACCGACAAAGTCGGAGCGCTCTACCTCGTCGACATGGCGCATTTCGCCGGATTGGTGGCTGGCGGAGTTCATCCGTCGCCGGTGCCCCATGCGCACATCGTGACCTCAACTACACACAAGACCCTGCGCGGCCCACGCTCAGGCATGATTCTGTCGAAAGCAGAATTCGGCGCCAACATCGACAAAGTTGTCTTTCCCGGAATGCAGGGAGGGCCTCTGGTCCACATCATAGCGGCCAAGGCAATCTGTTTCCACGAGGCCATGCAGCCCGCCTTCCGCGACTATGCGAAGCAGGTTGTCACCAACGCGAAAACGCTTGCTGAGACGTTGGCCGGAGAGGGCTTCCGCATTATTTCCGGCGGCACCGACACACATCTGATGCTGGTCGATGTGTTTTCCAAAGGTATGTTTGGGAGTGAAGCCGAGAAGTCTCTGGGCGAGGCCGGCATCACAGTCAACAAGAATGCCATTCCGTTCGATACCAATCCTCCGTTGAAGCCAAGCGGCATCCGCATTGGCAGTCCAGCCATGACAACCCGTGGCATGAAGGAACCGGAGATGCGGCAGATCGGCCGCTGGATCGCCGACGCGCTGCATCATCGCAATGAACCGGCAGTGCTCAGTAGGATCCGCAAGGAAGTGCTCGATCTCTGTGAGGCATTCCCGCTCTATGCGGAGCGCAGGGCAAGAGCGCAGGCAGAGGTCAAGGTTTAGCCAACTCTGCCGGAATTCTGTTCAGGGTAATCGGTGATCTGTGCTTAAATGCCTCTGGTGAAGATCGCCATTGACATCCGGCGGATGACCGAGTTTGGCGTGGGCACGTACATCCGCAATGTGGTCCGCACTCTGGGGCGCCTCGACCACGAGACCAGGTTTTTCCTCATCGGCTCTCCTGCCAAGGTCAGCGAGATTGGTCCCCTGCCAGCGAATTTTCACACAGTTCCTCTGGACGGGCCCGAGCGTTCGCTGAAGAGTTTTCGGGAATTTCGCGCCATCGTCCAGCGCCTGCAATGCGATCTGGTGCATATCCCGAGTCTCTTTTCCATTCCCCGCGCATTGCCTTGCCCCTACGTTATGACGGTGCATGACATGCTCGATCACATGTCGCGCGCCCGTATCCAGACCGGCTTTTGGGGTTCTCTGCACTTCCAGTTGACCAAACAGGTTTTGCGCCGGGCATCCCGCATCTTCGCGGTCTCGAACTTCACCAAAGTTGAAATGGAGAAGCTGTTCGGGGTTCCCTCTACGCAGATCGAAGTGATTTACAACGCCATTGATGAGCGCTTCCTGCGCGGGCACGCCAGCGCAGCCGACCGGCAGCTCATCGCCGAACGTTACCAGGTCAATTATCCTTTCCTGCTTTACGCTGGCCGCATCAGTCCGCACAAGAATGTGGTGCGCATGATCGAGGCCTTTTCGGCGCTGAAAGCGGAGTTGGAAAAAGACGGTGCATTTCCCGATCTCAAGCTCATTATTATTGGCGACGATCTTTCTGGAAATCCCGACCTGCGCCGAACCGTGATCCGCAGTGGAGTGCAGAACGACGTGCGCTTTCTGGGATTCGTGCCGGTGGAAGTGCTGCGAACCTTCTACGATCAGGCGAAAATCTTTGTTTTCCCCTCTCTATACGAGGGCTTCGGATTGCCGCCTCTCGAAGCCATGGCGCACGGCACGCCCGTAGTCACCTCAAACGTCTCTTCGCTGCCCGAGGTTGTCGGCAACGCCGCCGTGCTGGTACATCCGGAGAACGTTTTCGAGATCATGCGTGCCCTGCACCGGGTTCTGCTCGATCAACCACTGCGCGAGAAGATGAAGGAGCGCAGTTATAAGCAGGCAGCCAAGTTTTCCTGGGAGAAGTCGGTGCGCCGTATCATGGATGCATATCGTGAGGTTGTCAGCCAGACAGCCAGCGCAAATACTTCCGACACCAGCCACCGCGCCGAGAAGAATGCAACCGAAGGTGTGGCGTAATCTCCGCCGCTCGAATCGCGCGCGGACCCGACTCTTTCAAAAAGCCGCCCTATTTCACTAACGGCTGGCCCGGCGAGGCGACCGAGAGCTTGTGCAGTTTCGCGGTAATGCGGCCGCGTTCGGTATCGTTCTGTGCGGCGGCAAGACGCTTGCGAAGGATCGTGACTTTCTGGTGACGTGCGCGGCGACGGCGAATCTCCGGCCGGCGGCTGGGTGCGGACATATATATGCTCCTGGTTCGAATTTTGGGAATCTGCGGCGGCCGCATCTGTACGGCGAGTTCCTCCAAGCCGCTCCTATAGATTGTAGCAATTGATCTGCTGGTTGGTTTGTCGATCGACTTATAATCCACCCACCGGCCGCAGAACGGCATCTTTTCCCCCCTCGGGAACTGAGTCCGCGGCTGCAATCCGTCGTCAGGAACACAAAAGAAGATTTCGTTATGCTTTCGTCATGTTCGCGACCGACCAGTTCTTGACAAACTCCGCTAGCCGATCCAGGGCATCGGGAAATTTGTCGGTCATTGCTGCGAATCCAAGGCGGAAATGCGAGGGCTCGTCGAAACAATCACCAGGAGCGAGCAGGATGCCCTGCGCTGTAGCTTCCTGGCAAAAAGCTCGGCTGTTTTCTCCGCTGAGCAGCCACGGGAACGCGGTCATTCCGCCGCGAGGCGCGATCCAACCGAGGGTCTCGCGATGTTCCGACATGAAGGCATCAAGCTGCCGAAGGTTTTGGGTTGCGGTTTGCTGCGTTTTCCCGAGTACGATACCCCGATGGCGCATCGCGATTTCGGCCAGCATTTCCCCCGCAGTGTTGTTCGAAATGGAGAAATAGGCGCGCGCATTCCAGTAGCGCTCGCGGCGTTTGGCATCGTGTTCGATCATCCAGCCGGTCCGCACTCCGGACAACGGGAAGGCCTTCGAAAAATCATGGATGACGGTGGCATGCGACAGGCGGGCGGCGGATTTCGTCGCAGGTCCATGATAGATAGGGTGGTAGACCTCATCGCTGACGAGTTGAATTCCGCGTGATGATGTGAACTCGTGCAAGGTGTCCAGTTCCGCATCGCTGATCGTTGCGCCGGTGGGATTGTGAGGGCTGTTGACCAGGATCAACTTAGTGTTTCGGTCCGCCAGGTGCCTGATTTCCTCCGGATCGACGCGGAAGTCGTTCTCCTTGCGAACCGCGTAGTAGCGAGGCTCAAGCCCGAGCGATTCGGGCAAAGCGGAGAACGGCGGATAGCCGGGTTGCGGGAGTATGACGTTGGCTCCAGGTTCCGCGGCCAGCCAAAAGAGAATAAGCAGGGCCTCGGAGGCGCCGGTCACGACTAGCACCGCGTCGAGATTGACTCCCTGCATTTCGGCAATTGCTGCGCGTAGACCATCGGCTCCTGCAGGACGGCCGTAAACGACTTTGTGATTCAAGAATCGCTCGCGCTCCTCATCAGTCGCGAGGTTCAGGATCTCGTTCAGGGTCCAGACCGGCCCGGTGCTCGCGGCCAGGTTGAACTCGATGGCGTGCTCGTAGGCGTCTAACCACATGTCCAGGAGGAAGGGCCTGAATTGCATGTCGCACCTCGAAGCATTAGATCAGCTGATCGTCTCTGCGTCACAAAAATTTGGGCTGGATTGTAGGAAGTGCGTTCTTTACGCCAAAAGACAATCGCGGGAGGGCGAAGGTGCTGATGGAACTTCCATCAGTACCTTCAAACAAACGCCTG
>JASHTD010000342.1 GCA_030040725.1 Candidatus Sulfotelmatobacter sp.
AGAATGCGCAGCGCTTCATCGAGCGTAGTCACCATGAAATCACAGTAGCCAGTTTTGAGCCGCTTCTTGATTCGCTCAGGATCGACATCAATTCCTAAAAACGCCGCGCCTGTCATGGTTGCCGCCAGCGGCTGCGCTCCACCCATGCCGCCCATACCGCCGCTGACAATCAACTTTCCCGCCAGATCGCCGCCAAAGTGCTTTTCGCCCGCGGCCGAAAATGTCTCGAACGTCCCTTCCACAATTCCCTGCGAGCCAATGTAAATCCACGAGCCGGCTGTCATCTGCCCGTACATCATCAGTCCGGCACGCTCGAGTTCGTTGAATTTCTCCCAGTTCGACCAGTGGCCAACCAGGTTCGAATTCGCAATCAGCACCCGCGGCGCATGCTCGTGCGTTTTGAAAATTCCCACTGGCTTGCCCGACTGCACCATTAAAGTTTCGTCATTTTCGAGATTCTTCAGCGAACGAACGATGGCGTCGTACGCCTCCCAGCTTCGCGCGGCGCGCCCGGTGCCGCCGTAAACCACAAGATCCTCGGGCCGCTCGGCAACTTCGGCGTCGAGGTTATTCATCAGCATGCGCATGGCAGCTTCCTGCTGCCAGCCTTTGCAGGTGATGGAATTGCCGCGCGGCGCGCGAATCGAGGTATGGGCGGGAATTTCGGTTTCGACGGGCATAGATAGATGTTAGACGTATTTTCCCAGGCTAGGCAACGCTCAATTCTAAGGAAAGACAAAATGCGGGTGATGCGGGCCTTACCAACTGCTGTACGCCGTGCCGTCGCTGCCGGTGGCATTCGACGCGGAGTGTACGTCGCTGATGCCAGGGTCCTGCTGGTCGGGGGTCATGATCGTGTCGTCTTCCTGCACGACCTCCCAGTTCGCCTCGTCGGTCATGGGATCTTTGGGAAGAACCTTCAGATAGCCGCCCTGAACCAGATCATCGAGAGACTGCGGAGCTTTTTGCTTGTCGAGGGTGTACTGCGAAATCAGCGAGCGCAGCGTAAACAAATCCTGCCGCAGCACCGCCTCGCGCGATCGCACGAGAGATTGATTGTAAATGGGAAGCGCAATCGACATCAGAATACCCATGATGACGATCACGATCATCATTTCGAGCAAGGTGAAACCCGCGCTCCGCCCCGTTCCCCGCCGCCTTGCCATCTCACCAATCCTTATACTTCGTGCCGTCCAATGCCGTTCCCTGCGATTTCGTATAGACGTCGAAGACGTTCTGCTCGCCCCAGGAGTCGGAATCTGGATCATCCTGCATCGAGCGCAGGCCCCACTCCGTGCTGTTGGTCATGGGATCGATCGGAATTCTGCGCAGGAACTTGAGCTTCTTGCCCTGTACATCCACGCCCTTGACCAGCGTGTCCAGATCCGGAGGATAACCCTGGCTATCCACTTTGATCTGGAACAGTTGCCGGTCGGCTGCCTCCTTGTAGCGATCGATGGCGTCGCGCAGCTCCCACAGCCCATTCCGCAGTTCGCGCTCTTTTTGCCGCTGGATCGTCAGCCGCGCCAGCGGCACCACCATGGTCGAGAGCACGACCAGAATCGCCGAAGCGATGATCAACTCGAGCAGCGTAAAACCCCGCTGCCCTCTTCGCCGCATTTGCTGCAACATCATTTCAGACTCTCAGCTCAGCACGCAGCTCACTGCACAGTCACCGAAGCCTGCGCCCCGTTCACCGCGATGGCCTGCAATCCTGGATCGCGCGCTCCGCCGCGCGTAATGGTCAAAGGAGTTTGTCCGCTGGCCTTCGCCTCAAACGTCAACGTCATCACCGTGCCGCCGCCGGAAACTCCGCCCGAACCCGGTGGACGGCTGGCGGTAACCTGTAAGCTGCCGAGCGTGTCGTCTTCGCGGTGCACTAAAGCCACCGTCTGCCCATCCTGCGCGAGGAAGTTCCCGTTCGATACATTGACCAGTTGCAGTTTTGACGGGTCATAGTTGATCTGCACTGGAATCGAGTAAACGTTCTTTGCTCCCGCTATCTGCAGGTTGACGGCGAACGTCTTACCCTTCTCAGCGGTGATCACGCCCGGATCGAACATGAAATTCGCTGAAGGATTCACGCCCGTAGGCGGATTCTGATTTGCCGGAACTGGCGGCGCTGGGCTCGCCGGAGCCGGAGAGGCTTTTGGCGGTGCTGCCGGGATCACTTCGCGCAACTGGATCGCATTCGCCGTACCAATATCAATGGCTCGCTGGTTCATCGCCGAAATCTCGGTTCCACGCACTACGTGCGGAGTAATGGCGAAGACCGTCTCGTCCTGTTCTTTATCGGTCTGTACCTGTCCAAACAGGTATTTGATGATGGGGATCTGCGCCAGCCCCGGAATACCGCTCAACGAGCGGGTTTGTGAATCGTCGAAGATGCCGCCGATCAGGCTGGATTCTCCATCCGACAGCCGGATTTCATGCTCGATTTTTTTCTGCCCGATGATGGGCTGGCTGATTCCGCCGATGCTCGACTGGCCGACCACAGACGAAATTTCCATCGTGATCTTCAACGTCACTTCCCGGTCGGCGTGCACATGCGGAGTCACATCGATGTTCACGCCCACATCGAGATACTGGAACTGTGTGTTGACCAGCGGGTTGATGCCGACACCGCCAATGCCGGGCTGAAACGATCCCGTCGCCACCGGCACGCGCTCGCCGATCTTGAGCGTCGCTTTCTGATTATCCAGCGCCCGAACCTGGGGGTTCTGCAACATCTTGGTGTCGGTGTCGCCCATAATCGCTGAAAGATTGGCGGAAGGGATACTCACCTGGAAATCAGTGGCGTTGAGGTTGCCGAGAGTATTCAGTTCAAGTCCGGTCGAGCCGCTGGTGGTTGGGGTTGTGGTGCCGGTCGTCGTTGAAGTGGTACTCGTAGTGTTGATGTTGCTCTGCAGCGTCACGCTGGCGCTGCTCGGCGGGCTGATTCCCAGCGTGCGTGATCGGTCGCGGCTGATCTGCAACACGGCGATGTCAACGATGACTTCTGGCCGCGCTTTATCCAAATCGTCAACGAGTTTCTCCGCCAGAGCGATCTGATCCGGCGTGCCCCGCACCACCAGCGCATTCTGCGAGAGCAACTGCTGCACGCGCTGCACATCCAGCACGGCTCGAATCGCGTTCACCACATCCTGGAGTTCGGTGGGTTGCGAGAGGTTCGACAAATAAAAGGTCTTGAGAACGCTCTGCTCCAGCTCTTTGCGCTTCGCCGGATTATCCTGCGCTACAAAAATCGTATTGCTGGTTACCGGCCGCCAGAAGGTCTTCGATTCCAGTGCGGTAATCTCCAGAGCCTGCTCCAGTGTCACTCCATTCAGTTCGACCTTGATGCGCCGCGAAGTGTAATCGGGATCGAACAGCACGTTGATCCCAGCCAACTGCCCAATCGTCTGATAAATAACTTTGGAATCTTCCGTGAGCTTAACGGTGATGGGAACGTTCGAGATGGGCGCCAGTTCGACCGGACCGCCAGCCTCCTTGATCCTTCGCTCCAGACTATTGGGAGGACCCGCCGCCGGCGGCGGAGGATTCGTCGCATCGTTGATCATCTGCAGCGTGCGCTTCAATTCCTGTTGCGCGATAAACAGCGAGGGATCGATCTGAATCGCCTTTTCGAACTCCGCGACGGCTTCCTGCAGTTTGCCCTGGTCGCGTAATTTCTGCCCGTTATGCACGATCGACGCAGCGGCCTGAAAGCGCAGGCGCTCGAAGGAAGACCGGTAGCGCAGGTCTTTGGGTTTCAGGTCGTAGGCCTGCTTGTAGAACTGATATGCCTCCACGTAGCTCTGCCGCGCCTCGGCATCCTGGCCCTTGTCATACAACTTTTTGGCCTTATCGGCGGCAAGGGTGGGCACAATCACCAGCAGCACCAGCAGCAGTATGGCCGCAGGCTTCAGACGTCTCATTGTCAGTCCTCATGGAAATAAGAATCTTTCGCGTAACCCGTTGCCCGATGAAGTAGTCGTATCCCAAGTTGGGTGCGATTCATCGAATCCACACGACGCAGAACCATTTATTTTGGCCGCTTTCAGCGATTATAGCATCGCCCCTTGGGACCACCGATCTCATTGCATACGCGGCATTTACACTCTTTAGTCCTAGTCCCAACAGAGCTATCGAGCGATTCGGCGACCCTGCCAGAAACCCTGGCTCCGAAACTTCCTTGCCGAGTTGTCCACTGCCTTTGGTCTCGAACGAAGGAACCGCTGCTAAGATGAACCAGGACCATGCCTCGCCAGCCTGCACACCAGACGCGACCGAACCCGGAGAAATCTCCCCGTCGCGACCCCACCGCCTCAGGCCAGCGCGACGCTGCTATCAATAGGATCGCTTCCCATAACTATTTCTTGCTGGAAAAATTTGAGTGCGGGCTGGTTTTGACCGGTACCGAAGTCAAATCCGTTCGCGGCGGGCTCGCTAACCTCAAGGATTCTTACGGTATCGTCAAGGATGGCGAACTGTGGCTGCTCAATGCCCACATCGGCCCTTATGAGCACGGAAATATTCACAACCATGCCCCGCTGCGAACCCGCAAATTGTTGATGCATAAAGAAGAAATTCGCAAACTGATCGGCAAGACGCAGCAGAAGGG
>JASHTD010000214.1 GCA_030040725.1 Candidatus Sulfotelmatobacter sp.
TCCCCGGCAGGAAGCTCGCTTAGAACGTAGCCGCCATCGGCGCCAGTCGCGGTCTCGCGCGTCAACCCGGTTGCGGTGTTCCTGGCACTGACTTTTGCTCCCACGATCAGGCCACCGCTCGGGTCGGCGACGCTGCCCCGAATCGAGCCCCGAAAACTCTGCGCCCTTAACCAGCCCGGCGCTAAGAACGCCGCGAGAATCAAAATGCAAAACACAGCTGCTCTTGAGCCTGATGAATATGCGCCCCTCATATTCGTTCACGCCTCCGTTCTGTGTGCTGCTATGACCAAATTCCAAACGCAATCTCACCTAAGCATTCGAGCGCTTGCGCTCTACTGCCCCGCCCTTGGAATAAACAACTCCACCGGCGGCTTCACTCCATAAGTCACCGCAAAATTCCCTTGGTTCACTGCCATCGCGAATCGCCCGCGTGAATCGATGTAGATCAGCGGCTGACTCAGCGGCACATCGCTGAAGGTCTTTACGAACTTGACTCTCATCTCTTTATCGCCAATCTTCACCGGCACTTCCTGCCCGCGCTGATAACCCAGTTTCGAAAAATCCTCCGCCGAAACATTGGTCACCAGGTTCCCGAACGGCCCATCCGTCGCGATCACCTCAGCTGAAATTCCGCGATCATCCAGCCGCGGCGCTTTCAAATCCAGCCGCACCATCGACGCCACGGGCATCTCTGGCCCCACTTTCGTCCAGTCATCTCCCCGTGCCACGTGCGCTCCCGCCGGCGAAAAAATATCGCGTCCGTGAAACGTAGAAGACAGCTTCGATCCGATCATCCAATCCGGATTCGTAATCTCCCGCACCGCTTCGATTCCATCGCGTTGCTCCACCAGCGTCAGCAGTCCATTATCCGGCAACACAAAAAACTGTCCGCGCTTCGATTTCGCCACGATCGCCTTGCGCGTGCTGCCCACTCCCGGATCGACCACCACCACAAACACCGTCCCGGCCGGGTAGTATGGCGTCGCTCCATACAAAAACCTCGCCCCATCGAGAATCGAAAACGGCGTCACCTGGTGCGTGAGATCGACAATCCGCACCTCTGGCATGATCGAATACATCACGCCCTTGCACAACGCCACCGAATCGTCCACCACGCCAAAATCGGTCATGAAGACAATCGTCGGCGGATATTTCTCTGCGTTCGCACTCGCCATCCCCGAGACCGCAAGTAGAATGAGCAACCACGCGACCCTGCAAATTCTTGGCCTTGTGGAAGAGCGGCGCTTCAGCACCGCGTCAGCGTGATAAAACAATTGGGACTTAGCCCCCGCGATTTTCATTCCGTTCTCTCCCAAACTTTGATGTTCTTTGGCCTGCCAGCATACGCGGCGGTCGCGGCCCAAATCAACCATTGCCCTGTCAACGATCTATAATGCGAATGAAGTCTTACTGCACGACCGCAAGGAGCTTTTATGGCCTCACCCATCCCCGAAAAGTACCGCGACCTTTTTCAGAAGCGCGCCTTTGCCAACCTCGGCACCCTCATGCCCGACGGCCGTCCGCAAGTCACCCCCGTTTGGTGTGACTTCGATGGGGAGCATGTCATTTTCAACTCCGCCAAAGGCCGCCAAAAAGATAAAAACGTTCGCCGTGATCCCCGCGTTGCCATGACTCTGATGGACCCGGAAAATCCCTATCGCTATCTCGAGATTCGCGGCCGCGTGGTCGAAATCACCGAAGATGGCGCCGCCGCTCACATCGACAAAATGGCCAAAAAATATCTCGGCGTCGACAAATATCCCTACGGCCAGCCCGGCGAAGTTCGCGTTATGTACAAGGTGAAACCCGAGCACACCACGGTGATGGGCTAGCAGGGCTCTCAATTGTCGACGATGTCATTCCGAACTGATTCCGTAGGATCGGTGAGGAACCTGCTTTTGGCCGCAGATGCCGATGACCAAAATCAACGCTGGGCATTAACCCTGAGGAAAGCTCATTCGCACCTACAACCTCTGCTTTCTCGGCTTCGGCAACGTCAACCGCACGCTCGTCGAACTTCTCTTCAAGCGCGAAGCCGAACTTCGCAATCGACACGGCATCGCTTTTCGGATAACCGGCATCGCCTCCCGCCGTCTCGGCTGGATCGCCAATTCCGAAGGCTTGGACCTGAGAAAATCTGATTTGAAGAGTCGCGGCTTCAGCCGCGCCGAAAGTGGCGCCGATCTGAATGCGGCTTCAGTCGCTGAGCCTCACGATGTCCACAGCTGGCTCGCCGCCGCCCGCGCCGACGTCCTCTTCGAAGCCACATCGCTCAACGTCGAAACCGGCCAGCCCGCCATTGATCACATCCGCGCCGCTCTTATGCATGGTGCCCACGCCATCACCGCCAACAAGGGACCCATCGTCCACGCCTATCGCGATCTCCGCGATTTGGCCGTGACGAGGAAAAAGAAGTTTCTGTTCGAATCCACGGTCATTGACGGCGCCCCTATCTTTTCTTTATTCGATCAACTCCCCGCCATTCACCTGCAAGGTTTTCACGGCATCTTGAATTCGACTACCAACGTGATCCTTAGCGAAATAGAAAATGGCCTCAGCTTCGACGAAGCGCTAAAAAAAGCGCAATCGCTCGGCATCGCCGAAACCGACGCCACTCACGACATCGACGGCTGGGACGCCGCCGTAAAAACCGCCGCCCTGATTACCGTGTTAATGGATGTTCCAATCCGTCTGGAAGAAATCTCCCGCGAAGGGATCCGCAACCTGAGCGCTGAAACTGTGCGGGCTGCCAGAAAAGAAGGCCGTCCTTACAAACTGGTCTGCCGCGCAAAAAAGACGGCAGATAGCGTGGAGGCCAGCGTCCGCCCCGAACAAATCCGCCTCACCGATCCCATGGCGCAAATCTCCGGGTCGTCGTCCTATATTTATTTCGAAACCGATATCTTCCCCGGGCTGGCGATTACCGAAGAAAGCCCCGGCCTCTACGCCACGGCATACGGCATGCTGGCAGATTTCATTCGCGCTGCGCGCGGCGATTCTTTCTGAATGGCGTCATCCCGAAGCCCCGCGTTTTTTCCAGCGGGGCGAGGGATCTCGCGAGGACCGAAAGCGCCGCCGCGCACCTCCGCGCCGACACGTACCACGGCAACGTGCGCTGGGTGCAGCCATTCTGCTGACCTCATGGCAAAATAACAAGGTCATGCCAACCACCGAAACCCTCGCCCCCACCCTCGATCTCACCCGCATCCGCGCCCAATTCCCTTCGCTCTGCCAAACTGTTAACGGGCATCCCGCCGTCTTTCTCGACGGCCCCGGCGGCACGCAAGTCCCGCAGCGCGTCATCGACGCCATCTCCGACTACCTGCGCCGCAACAACGCTAACACCAGCGGAACCTACGCCACGAGCCGCAACACCGATGCCATGATTGCCGCTGCTCGTGCCGCCATGGCCGACTTCCTGAATTGTGCCTCCGACGAAATCGTCTTCGGCGCCAACATGACTGCGCTCACCTTCATGATCTCTCGCGCCATCGGCCGCGAACTGAGCCCCGGCCACGAAATTCTCGTCACCCGCCTCGACCACGACGCCAACGTCTCTCCTTGGCTCGCGCTCGCCGAACAAGGAAAAGAGAAGGGTGTCGTCATCCGCTGGGCCGAGATTCACAAAGAAGATTGCACGCTCGACGTTGAAGACCTCGCAGCCAAGCTCAACTCAAAAACCAAACTTGTCGCCATTGGCTACGCTTCCAACGCGGTAGGCACGATTAATCCGGTAAGAGAAATCGTCCGCCTCGCGCATTCCGTCGGAGCCCTAGCTTACGTCGATGCCGTCCACTACGCTCCTCACGGTCTCATCGACGTGAAAGACCTTAATTGCGATTTCCTCGTCTGCTCCACTTACAAATTTTTCGGCCCGCACATGGGCGTCCTCTTCGGCAAGCGCGAGCATCTCACGCGCCTGCGGCCCTATAAAGTCCGCCCGCTCACTGAAGCCCTTCCATTTCGTTGGGAGTGGGGCACGCTCAATCACGAGTGCATTGCCGGCATCACCGAGTGTGTGAATTACATCGCGGATCTCGGTGCCCAAAATGAATCGTGTAGGGACAGCCGCCCCGGCTGTCCGTCGAGCGAAGCTCGATCATCCGAGACTGGGGTGCCCCACGTCTCGCCGAATTTGCGAGACGTGGGAGCCCGCCGTTCCGCCATCGTTTCTGCCTTCGAATTCATCCACCGCCATGAACATGCGCTCATGAACCGGATGATCGCCGGGCTTGCGCAGATGCCGCAAATCAAGATTTACGGCATCACCGATCCCTCCGCCTTCGCGTGGCGCTGCCCCACGCTCGCCATCCGCGCGATCAATCAGACGAAAGACACTACCCCGCTCGCTCTCGCCACCAGACTCGGCGAACTCGGCTTCTTCACCTGGGATGGAAACTACTACGCATTGAATTTAACCGAGCATCTCGACGTGGAAAAAAGCGGAGGGTTTCTGCGCATCGGTCTGGCGCATTACAACACCATGGATGAGGTTGATCGGTTTCTCGCTGCGCTGCGGCAAATTCTCAATGCTTGAAGCAACTCCCAAGGGTTGAAGAAACGAAGAAACACCGCCAAAAACACCACAGCCCGGGACGATCCCGGGCTGGCAGGGAGCGCGAATCGCGCCGCAATCTCAGCTTGAGCAGATCAACAGTCTTATGGCCAGCGCTTCGCCG
>JASHTD010000215.1 GCA_030040725.1 Candidatus Sulfotelmatobacter sp.
TTGGGAACGAAATAATCCAGTTCAGCCAGCGCCCGCAACTCCACGGCTTGCGCCGGCGCCGGATTCACGATGCAGCGAATTTTGTATTTCCGCGCGAATGCGATCGTGTAATAAACCGTTTCCAGCGGAATTTCAAACTGCAGAATGATGCAATCGCAAGCCTTCAGTGTCTCCGCTGCCGCTTCGACGTCCGCCGGTTTCATGGCATCGTTCGCGCCCTTCACCACTAATATCCGGTTCTGTCCGTTCGGCTCGACGAAGATCGGCGCAACCCCGCTCGATAATCCTTTGACCTGTTTCACCTGGGTAGCGTCGATTCCCATCTTCCCGAAGTTCTCGATCGTGGCCGGTCCGAACAGATCGTTGCCGACTCGCGCCACCATAAACACGTCGGCGCCACAGAAACGCGCAGCCACAGCCTGGTTTGCGCCTTTCCCGCCGAATCCCAGGTCGAATTTCTGGCCAAAAATGGTTTCGCCGGGCTTGGGAAAGCGGTCTGCAAAAGTTGTGAGGTCGATGTTGGCGCTTCCGACTACTGCGATGCGAGGGCGTCGAGCCATTGGGTTCAGGCGAATCTTCTGCAAATTGCGTGAATGCGCGAGTGTATTCGGCTGTGTTTGGCCGTGTCAACGACAACGACCGGGTGCTGGCTCAGTTTGAATTTTCCCGGCTGATGCGTCATCCCGAAACGCCAGCGCTTTTACCAGCGGGCGGGAGGGATCTCGCGTGCGTCACGGCGCCACTCCACGCGAGATCCCGCGCTCTGCCTGAAAAGCGGCTCCGCTCGGGATGACGCAATCGAAAAGATGATGGCTAAAATTTCAAACTGAGCCATCACCGATGCTCGATTACCTCCGTCACGGCTGGTAACCCATCCACAACTTGCAGAAACTCGCGGTCTGCGGCAGGGTTAGTAAATACAAGCGGGGTTCCTAAGACTCATAAGACCAAAGAAGTTCGGAGCGAAAGGGGGGATTGTCCAATGCGCGATCGAATCGCAATTCTGATTTCTTTATTCATGCTCGCCAGCCTCAGTTGGGGCCAGCAGCCCGCCGCGGGCAATCCTCCGTCGAGCACCGAACAGAGCATGTCGGGCATGGATATGTCTGGTCACGATATGTCGGGCATGAAAAACATGCCCGCTGGCTCTGCCGACAAAGAAGCCGATAAAGACAGCGACGCCAGCGCCAACGCGATGCATTCCATGGAAGGCCACATGGATATGGGCCCGCACATGAAGATGACCGAGCTTCGTCCCATGAAGCCGGGCGACGCCGAGCGGGCGCAGGCTGTCGTCGAAGCGGCGCGCACGGCTGCCGACAAGTATCTCGACTATCACGTTGCTCTCAATGACGGGTTCAAAATCTTCCATCCGGAGATTCCGCAGAAGATTTATCACTTCACCAATTACTCTTACGGCTTCGAAGCCTTCATGCATTTCAATCCCGAGCATCCGACTTCCTTGCTCTATGAAAAGCATGGCGACGATTACAAACTGGTCGGCGTGATGTACACCGCTCCCAAGCGCTTCACCGAAGATGATCTCGACCAGCGCATTCCGCTCAGCATTGCCCAATGGCACGAGCACGTGAATTTCTGCCTCGCTCCACTAGGTCATCGCTACGAATACTTGTTGCCGAATCCTCGCTTTGGCTTGCGTGGCTCCATCACCACGCAAGATGCCTGCGACGCGGCCGGCGGAACTTTTCGTCCGGTAGTCTTTAATTGGATGGTTCACGTCTACCCCTTCGAAAAAGATCAGGCAAGTATATGGTCGGTTGAGCGGCAGCACGGCGACAAAGATTAACGCCGCTGGATTCTTGATTGCTTCGTTGCCGGTTGCATTTGCAGGTTTCCGGTTCTCCCGTTCCCGGTACGTTCCCGTGTGCCCCGCTCCCGGCCGCGAAGTTACCCGCGTAATTCCTCAACAAAACAACTGGCATCTGTTCACAAAACAATGAGCCGGATTCCTGCTAACCGGCACACTCGCATCCCGTCCAAGATGGAGAACAAATAAAGATGAAACAAAAAATGCAAAACAAAGTCTTTAGGAACGTGGAACTTTTTCTATTCCGTTCGCGTAATTAGAAACGAAGGTTGATCAGGAGTGATCTGCAGGAAGCGGCAAATCGACTCACATCGCAATTGCCGCGTGGGGCAAGACATTTAACGGGGGTTCAGGGGATTCTCTCACGCTCGGTTTGGCGGCCCAGGTGAGAAAACCCCCGCGTAAGCCGACCAGGCCTTGCGGCCGGTCTGCTGAACCCCGACCGCTGCATTGTAAGGCGATTCGCGGCAAAACACCATGTTTTCTCGCAAGTCGTGAACCGGGCCGCCTCAAACGTCCCCGGCTTTGCCGGAGAGAAAGAGGAATGCTCATGAAGTTCGCGACAGTTTCGAAAAGTCTGGTAATGGCGCTGGCGTTGTTATTTGCTGCCGGTGCTTTCGCTTCCACCGCCAACAAGGCCAATCTCGAGCTCAACGACTCCGTCACCCTGAACGGCACTACGCTGAAGCCCGGCGACTACAAAGTTCAGTGGGAAGGAACTGGTCCCAATGTTGAACTCAGCATCATCGAGGGTAAGCATACGATTGCTAAAACTTCGGCCCGCGTGGTCGATCTGCCGGCGCCTGCCACAAACGACGCCGCCGTCACCGTGAAGAATGAAAGTGGCCCCAACTCGCTGACCGGTCTCCGCTTCCATGGCAAAAAATTTGCCCTGGATCTTTCTCAGGAGAGCGACGGAATGCAGGGCGGCTCAAGCAAGTAATCGCAAGAACGGGAACGAAAAAGCGGGAACAAAAAATAAAGGGAAGCCGCAAGGCTTCCCTCCTTTGTATTGCCACATAGTTTTCAAATTCCAGCGATCCTTTCGATTGCGTCATCCCGAGCGAAGCCGCTTTTCAGGCGAAACGAGGGATCTCGCGTGGAGTGGTACGGTGTCCACGCGAGATCCCTCCGCCCTCTGGTGAAAACGCGGGCGTTCGGGATGACGCATCAAAATAGCTTCCGGTGCGAGCAGCCCTTATCACTGTCCCGGCGTTTTCTCCAGTTCGGCGTTCAGGTGGATGTTGCTGCCGGCGCTGACCTTCAGTTTTTTTTCCCAATCCTTGAATCCTGTTTTCTTCACTGTGACCGTGTGATCGCCCTCTGAAACTTGAACATCCGACGGAGTGTTGCCCACAAAGCTACCATCGATTTCGATATCGGCACTCGACGGGTCAGAAACAACGCTCAGCTTTGCAGATGCGCTGGGCCCGGCTTCCGCGGGAGTCGCGGCCGTGGCTGCTTCTGCAGCCGGAGCCGCAGGACCAGGCGGCTGGAACTTCGCCAAATCCATCCTCACGTCCCCGTTCACGTACGCCGTAATCTCGGTGCCCTTCGGAATACTGATGTCCTTGCCATGCATAAAGAGGAAGAACGGCGCCGCTGGAAAGAAAACAATGCTCGTCGCCACCATTCCTCCAACCATCCCGCCGGTGTGCCCGCCACCTTTGACGTCTTTCACTGCACGTAATGCGGCCTTGTCTCCGCTGGCGAGCTTTACGTAGTCGATATTCACATCTAGCTTTCCGCCCCGAGCCATCCGCCTCTTGGGTTGAGCCTCGGTCACAGTTCCAAACGCCAGACTTCCCTTTGCAACAACGAGCACGCCGTTCACCGTGATGTCATCCAGCGTTTCAAAATCGACGGTATCGCCTACGTGTGCGTCAGCTGACGATATGGTTCGATTCAACCTGAGTCGCACGGGTGTTTCGTCCTCGAGCACGAACCCTTTCTGCGACACGAAGTCAGTCTGCGTCGGCTGCGCGCTAGGGGCTTGCGCCGTCGGAGTTGTAGCTTGCGGCTGCGCGGCAAGTGACAAAACAATCAGAAGAGCGACGAGAGACAGCGGCTTCATAGATCCCTCTTGGAGGTAAAATTCTTGGGCCCGGTCCGTGCTGTTCGTCCGGATTCTGGGAAGGTTCGAGGAAAGTGATTGCGTCGATCCGAACGCGCGAACAGCGCCATTATCGCTGGCGCGGCAAAAACGTCAATTCAACTTTCGTGCCACTGCATTTGCTGTCAGCACGCGGCGCTGGTGTTAGCAGGAGCACGATTCGCATCGGGGCACGAACTTCAGGCGTGCCGACGAAGGCGCAATCATAAATTGCGGCTTTAGCCGCTGCCCAAATCTTCAGTACTTCGGCACCTTCGGATCCACGCGATCCGACCACGCCGTAATTCCGCCGGCGAGATTGTGCACCTTGGTGAATCCGGCTTGCTGCAGGAACGCCACGGCCTTTGCGCTGCGTCCGCCCATCTTGCAATGCACGACGATTTCGCGGCTGGAGTCGAGTTCGTTCACCCGTTTCGGCAGATCGTTCAGCGGAATCAGATGTCCGCCGATATTGCAGATCTGGTATTCATGCGGCTCGCGTACATCGAGAACGAACAAATCTTCTTTCGCATCCAGCCGCCGCTTCAACTCTTCGACTTGAATTTCCGGAACGCCGTTCGCCACCGGTTTTTCCTCCCCGCGAATGCCGCAAAACTGATTGTAGTCGATCAGCTTGGTCACCGTGGGATGCGTGCCGCAAACCGGGCAATCGGGATTTTTTCGCAGCTTCAGCTCGCGAAATTTCATGCCCAGCGCATCGATCAATAACAGCCGTCCAATCAGCGGCTCGCCCACGC
>JASHTD010000216.1 GCA_030040725.1 Candidatus Sulfotelmatobacter sp.
GGGGGTGTCGGACTGGCTCGCGGATACCTGAATCAGCCGGAACTTACCGCCGTGAAGTTTATTGCCGACCCGTTCCGGAGCGAACCGGAAGCGCGGATGTACAAGACCGGCGACATGGTTCGCCGCCTGCCGGATGGGAATCTTGAGTTCGTGGGGCGAATCGATTTTCAGGTGAAGATCCGCGGATTCCGGGTGGAGCTGGGCGAGATTGAAGCGGCGCTGGAAGCGCATTCCGGCGTGGCGCAGGCGATTGTGACGGCGCGCGAAGCTGGCCAGGAGAAGCAGCTTGCGGCGTATGTGATCGCTTCGTCCGGAGCATTGAACGCGGGCGAGCTTCGGGAGTACCTGAAGAAGCAATTGCCGGAATACATGGTCCCGGCGCACATCGTCTTCGTGGAGAGCTTTCCGTTTACGCCGAACGGGAAGGTCGATCGCAAAGCGCTGCCTGAGCCGCAAGCCGCACAGACCGAACTGGCAGAGAGCGTTGCTCCGCGAAATGATCTTGAGTCGAGAATGGCGAAGCTGTGGGCGCAGGCACTCGGCCGGGATGCGGTTGGAATCCGGGAAAACTTTTTTGATCTTGGAGGGCATTCGTTGCTGGCGCTGCGCCTGACCAGCCGAATCGAAAAGGAATTCGGCAAGAAGCTCACGCTGACTGCGCTGATTCAAGCGCCGACGGTCGAGGAAATGACGCGGCTCGTGCAGGAGCAGAACTCGTCTTGGTCGCCGCTGGTTACGATGCAGGCGGAGGGAAGCGCGCCAGCGTTCTTTTTCGTCCACGGTTTGGGCGGTACGGTGATGCGTTTTCACGAATTGGCGCGGCACATGGCTCCCGACCAGCCATTCTTGTGTTTTCAGGCGCAAGGGATGGATGGGAATCTTGCCGTCCTGAACGACGTCCACGAGATGGCCGAGCTTTACCTCCTGCATCTACGCAAGGCCCAAGCCGAAGGCCCTTATTACCTCGGTGGATATTCCTTCGGTGGATTGGTCGCGATGGAAATGGCTCGCCGTCTTGCGGAATCTGGCGAGGAAATTGGCCTGCTCGCGCTGATCGATACCTATCTGGTGGGACCAGATTCGGAATCGTCGCTGGTGAAACGATTTCTATCGTTATCGTTCGAGCAAAAGCTGGCGTACCTGAAGAAGCGGGCCACGCGCTACCGCCGCGGCATCAAGCGGAGAATCGATGCGCTTTCGCTTCCCGCTCCGGTCAAGGTAGTGCGAGAGGCTTGCGCGGTGGCGGAAAAAAAATACCGTCCAGCAACCATGCCTGTGCCGGTTGTGCTCTTTCGCGCAAGTGAAAAGGCGCTGCGCGGGCTGGATAATTCGCAAAACGGATGGCAACGGTATGCCGCTGCCGGCCTGGAGATTCACGAAATTGACGGCGATCACGGCAACATTTTGAATGAGCCCAAAGTCGGGGAACTGGCAGCGGCATTGAGGTCAAGACTCGAACAGGCGCGTAACGAGCGGCATGCCGACCGGGCGAACTGCGTCGGCTCGCGCTGATGCCAGATGCAGTATTTGGCAAACCTTAGAGAAGAGAACTGAGATTGAGGAGCTGCAAGTGCCAATCGGGATAGAAAACGGGGAAGCGACGAAGGTGGAAACGGTGGAAGAGAATTCCGCACCGCTTTTCAGCCGGCGTTTTATCGTGGAGAAATTTTTTCCCTGGATGATGAAGGGCGGTTTGGCTCTTTTAGATTTTGGGTTGTTCTCGGGATCGAACTTCCTGATGGGGATTCTGCTGGCTCGCTGGATGGTGCCGGAACAATACGGCGCGTATGCTCTGGTCTTCAGCATTTTTATCCTGGTCACGTTTCTGTATCAGGCCTTACTGCTGGAACCGATTTCGGTATTTTCCGGCACAACCTACAGCCATAACCTGCGCGGTTACCTGAAATCGAATTTCTGGCTGCACTGGGGAATTTCAGCGGTCATTTGCGTGGTGATGGCCGCGATTGCCATTGGCGCTAAGGTCTGGTGGCACTCGCCAGCGGCTGCGATGGGATTCGCGGGAATGACCGCGGCTACGCCTTTCATTTTGATTCATGGCCTCGGCCGCCGCAGCTTTTATCTGAAACTGTCTCCCGGACCGGCAGCTTTTGGCTCGTCTTTTTATTGCATCCTGGTGGTAGCGGGATCGTTCGGCCTGTATAAATTTGGCTGGCTCTCGGCTTTCAGCGCGTTTCTGGCGATGGGGTTCGCGGCACTGGTGGGCGGCGTAATCATGCTGATCCAGTTGAACGCCAAGCTGGAGCCCGCGACCGCCTCCATGCACGCCAGCGAAACCTGGAACAAGCACTGGAACTACGGAAAATGGGCGCTTGGCACGTGCATAGTCGGCTGGGTTCCAACCTATGTGTACATTCCCGTGGTGAGCAAGTTTTTCGGATTGGCGATGGCTGCGGAATTGCGCGCGCTAATGAATCTCGGGGGCCCAGTATTGCAAACCTACGCGGCCTTGTCGATGTTGTTCCTGCCGTTTGCCGCGCGCGTGCAGGGTACGCAAGGACGGCTTGCCTCGAACGGTCTCACGCGCAAGTTGACGGCGTTATTTGTCGCGGGCGCGCTGGCTTACTGGATGGTCCTGATTCCTTTCCGCCGCCCTATCTTCGATCTGCTCTACGCCGGAAAGTACATTAACGCGAGCTCACTGCTGCCGCTTTTCGCCGCAGAGACGGTGATTTGGAGCGCCGCCCTGGGGCCGGCGATTGTTCTTCGCGCGATGGAATATCCGCGGGCGTTGTTCTTTGCCAATGGCGCGGCCAGCGTTGTCGCGGTCGTTTTTGGCATTCCCGCGACCCGCTACTTCGGCCTGCGCGGAGTGATCTGGAGCATGGTGATTGCAAATGTGTTTTACGTCGCGGTCGCCTTCATTCTGCTGGAGAAGAAATTGCACGAGGCGGAATCTATGCCAAAGAAGATAGCGGTCTCGCGCCAGCCGGAAGAGGCCGCGGTTTGAAATCTTGTCTCTGCTGACGGTTTTTCATGCGACCACTGAGCATCATTTCCGTTCATAACCACTACCTGACGGCGGGCGGCGAAGATCAGGTGTTCGAGTCCGAAGCACGCCTGCTGCGGGAACGTGGCCATGAGGTTCGGCAAATCGAGGAGCAGAACACGTATCCAGACGGAGTGGTGAAAAAGATCGGCATGGCCGTGGATTGCGTGTGGTCGAGGCGCTGGTACCGAGAATTTCGCGACTTGCTCGAGAAGCGTCGCCCCGACGTGGTTCATGTGCACAATTTTTTCCCGCGATTCTCGCCGTCGATTTTCTATGCTTGCAGGGACCAGAGAGTGCCGATCGTGCAGACATTGCACAACTATCGGCTGTTGTGCGCGGGGGCGGAGCTTTACCGTGAGGGAAAAGTGTGCGAAGAATGCCTGGATCATGGTGTTCTGCGCGGTGTGCGGCACGGATGCTATCAGGGTTCGAAGCTGGGAACGGCGGTGCTCACGGTGATGGTGGATGTGCATCGGCGGGCGCGCACCTGGTCTGACCTGGTGAATTGTTACGTTGCCTTGACCGAGTTTTCGCGAAGCAAGCTGATTGCCGGTGGGCTGCCGGCAGAACGCATCCGTGTGAAACCGAATTTCGTGCTGCCTGATCCCGGCGCCAAAAGAACGTTGGGAGAGTATGGCTTGTTCGTGGGACGCCTGGCGAAATCGAAAGGTATTGAGACCCTGCTGAACGCAGCGCAAGCTGCGAGCGCTGTGCCGCTGCAGATTGTGGGCGATGGCCCATGCCGCGAGCTGATCGAGGGTCGGAAGCAAGCCGGAGAGCTGAGCTCCTTAACATATCGGGGAAGGCTGCCGAGAAATGAGACGCTTGCAGCTATGAAGAGTGCGCGGTTCCTGGTTTTTCCCAGCGAATGGTATGAGGGATTTCCGGTGACGATTGCGGAGGCCTTCGCCTGCGCGCTTCCCGTGATCGGTTCGCGCTTGGGTGCGATGCAGGAAATCATTGCCGACGGGGTTACGGGGCTGCACTTTGATGCTGGAGATGCGGAAGACTTGCGGCGCAAGATGCAATGGGCATGGGAGCATCCGGCAGAGATGCAGGAGATGGGAAAGAGGGCGCGGCTGGAATTCGAAAAGAAATACACTGCCGAGCGAAACATTGCCATGCTGGAGGAAATTTACGAGTTCGCGATGGCATCGAGCGGCAAACGTCTTAGCGAACCAGCGAGCGAAGATGTGACGCTGGAGCGGCCCTCCGTTCCGGTTGGGTGAATTCATGTCTGAAGTTCTAACCGAAAGCCGGCGCAAGCAACTTCTGGAAAGTTATTTCCGGAGCCGGGTGGAGAGCGCCAGCGAAGGGCCAGCGATTCCATCGCGAGTTTCCGGGACGGCCCCGCCGCTGACCTTTGCACAACACCAACTCTGGTTGCATGCGCGGCTCGCGCCCAATCTGGCGCTTTACAACGAACCGATTACGGTGCGACACCGCGGGCCGCTCAACCCGCGCATCCTGGAGCAGGCATTCAGTGAAATCGTCCGGCGGCACGAAGCCTGGCGCACGATCTTTCCTTTGCAGGATGGCGAACCGGTGCAGCGCGTTCTGCCACCGTTTTTCGTGGAACTGCCGGAGATCGATTTGCGCGAGTTGGACCGAGACGATCGTGAAGAAGAGGCGCTGCGAATCGCAACTTCCGATGCCCGCCTGCCGTTCGATCTGGCGACTGGACCGTTGTTCCGCGCCAAACTCGTCCGAATCGGCGTGGAAGAGCATCGCCTCTACGTCACGCTCCACCATTTGATATTTGACGGATTCAGTGGGTACCGGGTCTTTCTGCCCGAACTGATAGCGCTTTACGACGCCTTTTCCGGCAACCAGCCGTCGCCGTTGGAAGAACTGCCGTTTCAGTTTGGGGATTATGCGATGTGGCAGCATCAGCGGCTCGAGGGCGCAGAACTGGAGTCGCACCTGAATTACTGGCGACAGCAGTTGAGCACACCGTTGCCGTCGCTGCAGTTGCCGATGGCAGAACCTGCGCTGCCGGTGCAGAGCTTTTCCGGGGCGATGCAGACTGTCTTATTGCCAGCGCAATTGAGTGAGGCACTCCGCGAGTTGTGCCGCAAAGAGGGCGTGACGCTGTTCATGGCCCTGCTTGCGGCGTTCAACGTTCTGCTTTCTCGCTACAGCGGGCAAGAAGATATCATCATCGGGAGCAACACGGCTGGCCGGACCGAGCC
>JASHTD010000217.1 GCA_030040725.1 Candidatus Sulfotelmatobacter sp.
TCCAATCGAACCAAGGCACGGCCGCCAACCGCTCCGGCGAAAACAGTGCTGCCAGCCAGTTCCTTGAATTCGCATGCTCTGCCTGCCGCCGCTGCATCCGCGGCCAAAGATCTTGCGACAACTCAGTTTTGACCGGCGCCAGAGATTGCTTCAAGAATCTGCCAATTCGTTCCTCTTCGTGTTCAGTCATAGTTCACATCCAGGTCCTTCAGTTTTTGCCGTAACAGTTGCACCGCTCGAAACACTCGCGACTTCACCGCGGCTGGCGAAATATTCAACGCTTCGGCAATTTCTGCGTGTGGTCTTTCCTCTACCAATGCCAGTATTGCGACGATCCTTAGCTTGGCCGGCAGTTGCCCGAAGGCCCGCACTGTGCGCGCCTGCAAGTTACGCTGTTCAGCCGGGTCCCCCTCGAAGCGGGCAGGCAAGCTTTCCAGCGTTTGCATCCTGCCATCGGCCTGAAGGTCCGTTCGCACCCGGCAGTGCTTTAGGTAATCGAGAGCCACATTGGTTGCGATCCGCCGCGCCCATGCGCCGAAACTCCGTTGCGAATCAAATCGCGCATGGGCACGGTGAATCCGCCAGAAGGTTTCCACGGTGAGATCCTCCGCCGCGGCGGAATCACGCACGACCCTGATAATCCATCCGTAGACTTCGTTCTGAAACTGCCGAAACAGCGTCTCGAAAGCGTCGCCGTCGCCCTTGGCGAACTGCTGCAGCACCTCCGGTGACTCTGCCAGCATTTCCATTTTCTTTCTCTATATACGCTTACTACCCCCAGCTGGCGAGGTTTCATGTTTTTTGAAAAAAATCGGCAGAGTGGAACTTACGAGCAATTCGCCATTCGCCGTACAATCGACTTGCATGTACTCCGCGCAGTTGCTCGATCACTTTCAAAATCCCCGCAACACGGGCGATCTGTCCGACCCCGACGCCGCTGCCCAGATCGAGAATCCGGCCTGTGGTGACGTGCTTCGTTTGACTCTGAAAACCAGCGGCAACCGAGTCTCGCAGGCGGCGTTCAAAGCCAAAGGATGTGTGCCCTCGATCGCCTGCGGCTCCGCGCTGACCGAGCTCGTGCTCGGCAAAACTCTGGACCAAGCGCGCGGCCTCACTCGTGAAGATGTAATTGCCGGCGTCGGGTCGCTGCCTCAGGCTTCGAATCATGCGGCGCAGTTGGCGATTGATGTGTTGAACGCGGCATTAAATCAACTCAAGCGTTGAGCCATGCCCTCCTCTTACAATCCGCGGCGAATCGCATGCTTGCAGCCAAGTGCGACCGTGATCCTGGCGTCGATCGGCGAGCTCGATCGCGTTGTGGCTTGCACGAAATACTGCGCCTCGGTCGTGCCGGAGATTGCATCGCGGCCACGAATCATTCTCCACGATTCATGGACGTCGAATGCCGCCGAAATCATTGCCGTGCAACCCGATCTTGTGATTGCTTCCGTACCCTACCAGGAAAAATCTGTGATCGAAATTCTTCGAGCCGGTACAAGTTTTCTTGGACTGGCTCCCAAAACGCTTGCCGATATTTATGCGGATATTGCCCTTATCGCTGGCGCCGTGGGCGCCGGCGAACGGGGGCAGCAAACGATCGCTTCCATGCAGGAGAGTATCGAAAAAGTTCGGGAAAAAGTCGCCGCCGAGGCTGCAGGATTGGCTCGCCCCCAAGTGTTCTGCGAAGAATGGGGCAAGCCGCTGATCGCATCGCAGCCCTGGGTTGCAGAATTGGTCGAAGCGGCTGGAGGAGAATCTGTGGGTTCGCCTGGGAAGCAGATTTCGGCAGACGAAGTAGCAGAGATGAATCCGGATGTTATAGTTGCTGCCTGGTGCGGGGCTGGAGATCGCGTTCCTCTGGAAAATATCATTGCTGACCGAAACTGGCAGCGAACCAGAGCCGCACAGAACAATCGTGTTTACTGCATTCGCGATGAATACCTCAACACGCCGGCGCCCACGCTTTTGCAAGGCCTTGATGCTCTTGCCTTTGCAATCCACCCTGAGATATTCCCCTGCACGAAAGGAATCCGCGAAATTACTGTCGTTCCGTCTCTGGAGTCGGTGAATTTCAAGTCGTGAGTTAAGATTCTGCTATGCCCGTTATCAGCCGAATCGAAGAGGTACGAAACGAAATTGCCGAACTTGCCCAAGCGACGCCAACGGCGCGTGAGTTAATGCAAGGCGTTTGCCAGTTGCTGCACGAGCGGATGCTTAAGTACAACTGGGTTGGTTTTTATATGCTTGAACCGGGAGTGCAGCCGCCCATGCTCGGCCTAGGCGCATTCAAAGGCGCAATGACTCCTCACACGCGGATTCCGCTCAACCAGGGTATTTGCGGTGCGGCAGCGTCCAGCGGAAAAACTATCGTGGTCGATGATGTCAGCAAAGATCCCCGCTATCTGGCCTGCTCGCTGGAAACCAAATCCGAAATCGTCGTGCCGGTCTTTGTAAAGGGCGAAGTCGCCGGGGAACTGGACATCGACAGTCATTTTCCGGCTGCGTTCGGTGCCGAGGACGAGAAGCTCGTCCAATACTGTGCCGAAATTGTTGGAAAAAAGCTCGAGAAGAGCCATTGAGCAGGAACTGATTCGCCTCACCAAAGTTCGACGTGCACGCAGAATTCTCTTATCCTTTAATTAATCTCCCAGCGGCCAGCTTCCACGAGCCGAGCGAAGCTTTCTTGAACATGAAACGTGTCGTTGCAGCGGTCATCGAAAAACAAGGAAAGCTGCTGGTCTGCCAGCGGACGCGGCACCAGACGATGCCGCTGAAGTGGGAGTTTCCCGGCGGAAAGATTGAAGAGGGTGAACAACCGCGAGACGCTCTGCGCCGCGAACTGGAAGAGGAGCTGGGAATTCAGGCCAAGGTCGGCGACGAAATTGCCCGCGTGCAGCATACGTATCCGAACGGGGCGGCAGTTGAGCTGCGGTTTTATATCGTCCGCGAATATGGCGGGGAGATAGAGAATCGCATCTTCCGCGATCTGCAGTGGTCGGCTCCGAAGGATCTCGTCTCGTACGATTTTCTGGAGGCGGACGCCTCACTAGTAAAAGACTTGGCAGCAGGGAAGCTGATCTAAAATTGTGGTCGAGCCCTTCTCTCGAAAACACTTCTCCGGAAAAGACACTGCGCGTCATCCCGCTTTCAGCGTCCAGAACCACGCAATGGTCAACCCGATCATAATCACAGTGGTCACCCAGGCTACGGCGTTGAACAGATGGCTATTTACATAGTCGCCCATGATCTGTTTCTTGTTGATGATCAGCAGCATGAAAATCAGTACGAACGGCAATACGATCCCGTTGACTACTTGGGACAGCACGGCAATCTGGATCAGCGGTAATCCGGGGATTAGAAGAACGGCCGCGCCCGCAACAATCAGCAGCGTATAGAGCCAATAAAAGAACGGCGCTTCGCCGAACTTCTGATCAACTCCCGATTCAAATCCCAACCCTTCGCAAACCGTATAGGCGGTGGAAAGGGGAAGAATGGAAGCGGCGAACAACGATGCGTTGAACAGTCCCACGGCAAAAAGAATGTAAGCGTATTGACCGGCCAGCGGTTTCAGCGCCTGTGCCGCGTCAGCTGCATACTTGATGTCGCGGAATCCGTGAACATACAAGGTTGCGGCGCAGGCCACGATGATGAACCAGGCGACCACGTCGGTGAAGATGCAGCCCGTGATCACATCCCAGCGCGAAGCTTTCAATCCGCGGCGGGTAACGCCTTTTTCCACAACTGAGGCCTGCAGATAAAACTGCATCCACGGGGCAATCGTCGTTCCCACGACGCCAATCACCATGTACAGGTACGCCTGGTCACGAAATGCCTTGAGGCCGGGCGGCTTGACAGTAGAGACCAGCGCATCCTTCCAGAAGGGATGGGCGAGCGTGCCGGCGAAGATGTAGGTGATATAAAAAAACGACGCCGCGAGAAAAACTTTCTCTACGCTTTTGTATTGGCCTTTCACCACGATCAGCCAGACGATCACCGCACAGATCGGCACGGTGGCGTAGCGAGAAAGGCCGAACAATTCGAGGCTGGTGGCGATGCCAATAAATTCAGTGACGACGTTTCCGAAGTTGGTAATCAGAATTCCAATCATCATCAGAAACGTAATGCGCAAACCGTACTCTTCGCGAATTAGGTCGCTCAACCCTTTGCCCGTGACTGCGCCCATGCGAGCGCACATTTCCTGCACCACGATCAGTGCGAGAGTGACTGGAATCATCGTCCACAGCAGAAGATGCCCGTACTGCGCTCCGGCTTGCGAATAAGTCAGGATGCCGCCGGCATCGTTGTCGACGTTCGCGGTAATAATTCCCGGACCAACTACCGCTAAAAACACCAGGGTGCGGCCCTTCCATCGTTTCCAAGGCTTCATGAGAACATTTCGCCAGCATAAGAATTACAACGCTGCCGCCGCCGAGGCTTGTTCGGCGCGACTTTTGCCTCGGCGCCGAATCAGAATACATGGGCCGGGCCGAGGCGGGATAGATGAAAGTGAAAAGTAAGAGAAAAAATCGCAGAAGATGCCGAGAGACGGCCAGAGAATCCAAGGTTGTACACAACCGTTCGGCACCCGCGCAGTTTAAGATAATCTCAGGCATAATTCCGGATGACCAAGAACGCCGCGCGCACCTTTTATCTCTTGATTGCTGTCATCGTCGTTTTGCTCGATCGTTGGACCAAATACATCGTGGCGCGGCGGATCGGGCTGTATCAGCATATCCAGATTATTCCCGGATTTGTTCGCCTGACGCACACCGAGAACACTGGCGCTGCGTTCAGCTTGTTCGCCGACTCGAACGTTCCCTGGAAAACCGGCATGCTGATCGCATTTTCCGTGATCGCGCTGATTGTGGTGTCGGTGCTGCTCTGGAAGAACAATCACGCTCACATTCTTACAGGCGTGGCTTTGTCGCTAATTATGGGCGGAGCGATCGGCAATCTCTGGGATCGCGTCACCAGCGGCCGCGTGGTCGACTTTCTGCTTTTCTACGTCAAGCGATATCAGTGGCCGGTTTTCAACCTGGCGGATAGCGCGATCGTCGTGGGAGCGGCGTTGCTGGTGCTGGAGATCGTGTTCGGGCAGGAAAAGCACCCCGGCAAAACTCATGCCCAGTAGAATTCTCATGCGGGAGCTCTATTGCCGGTGAGATCGCCTCTCCTTCAGGCGCAGAAAATCCTAAAGATAGTGTGCTCGGCAAGATGGGATCGCCTGCGGCGGTGCGGCGCTCTTGGGAGCATCAGCCCAGCAACTCCGTGACGATAGCGTCGACGTGAATCAGGGTGGTATCCAGGAAATCAACTACTGGAGCCTCGGCGCCGCGCAATAGCAGTGGGAGTTCCGTGCCTGCCAGCACTATTGCTTCAATGCCGTCATCGTCCTTCATCCGTTGAGCAATGCCTAGAATCTCTGTTCTGGTTTGTGAAAGGAATTTGTTATTCAGCAGTTCGCCGATATATTTGTTGTGAATATATTCTTGCTCCGGCCCTGTCGGCCCCACCATGGTTATGCCTGCGCGTTGGAACTCATCGGGGTAAAAGCTAGCCTTCATGGTGAACCCGGTTCCAAACAGCCCCACTTTCTTTAAGCCGTGCATTTTTGCGTGCTCGCAAGTCGAGCGCACAATGCTGACCAGCGGAATCGCCGACCGGCGCTGGACTTCATCGAACACCAGATGCGGAGTGTTCGCCGCGATGCAGCCGAAGTCCGCGCCTGCACGTACCAGCAGATCGACGCCACCGGCAAGATAATCCGCTAGGTCAGCGAGTCTCCTCGCATCGAGCATGGCAATGCCCTTATCTACGTCGAGGCTGTTGATGATGATATGTGGATATCCCGCTTCCGGCTCGCGGGCGCGACATGCGCCGATAATCGAACGGTAGTAGTCGATGGTCGACTCCGGTCCGAGTCCGCCAATGATGCCTAAAGTTCGCATGGAAAGAGACGCGTTTTTCTGATCTGGTTGTGTCGAAAGCGTGGTAGCCAGAGGCTAGCAGACCCCTATAACGACCAATCGGCAATCAATCATCAGCAATTAGAAATCTCTACGGCGTCCCATACAGCTGCTTGTACACGTTGGCATTCCGCAAAATCGCCTGCACGTACTCGCGCGTCTCGGTGAAGGGAATCGATTCCACGAATTCCTGTGGGTCGCGGAATTTGCCGTTGTTCATCCACTCTTGCACGCGGTCCGAACCCGCGTTATAGGCGGCGAGCGCGTATTCGAATCCGCCGAATTTGTCGACCATGCCGCGGAAATAATGCGTGCCCAGTTCCAGGTTGATTGCCGGGGTATACAACTCGCTCGAGTTGTAGCGTCGCAACTTCACTTGGCGCGCGACGACTCTGCCAGTCTTCGGCAGCAGTTGCATCAAGCCGACAGCATTGGCGTGCGACACTGCGTTGGGATTGAACTCCGATTCCTGCCGGATCAGCGACGCCACCAGATAGGGGTCGAGCCCATTCGCCGCAGCGTAACGTTTCAAATCGCTCCAATACGCTTTGGGAAATAGAGCTTCCCAATAATCGCGCGGCATGTCGGGAATATCGAGGGAAAAATAATTTGGCGCGGAGTGCTTCATTACTTCGATGGCACGGTCATAGTGACCGGTTTCGACGTACAGCCGTGCCTCTTCAGAGGGAACCCAGGTTCCTCCATCGCGCGGACCGACCGCCTGCAGTTCGCGAACGGCAAAGTCAACCAGCCCGCCGTTGCCGAGCAGCTCCGCTTTCTGTGCATGCAGCTCGTCGGTCGGCGGATCGCTCTCCGTGATCTTCACGTCGCTTTGCAGCGGCGGCACGCGATCGAGCACTGGGTATTCCATCGCCGGCCCGATTTTCGCAGGCAGATTCTTGAGTCGGCCGCGGGCCAGCTCCGCATAATAAAAATTGCGGTAGCGCTCGGAGAGCTTCAGATAAAACGCCCGTGCCATGGCGAACTGGCTATCGTCTTCCGCCAGCCGCGCGCGCCAATATAACGCTGCCGGAGTCTCCGCACCGTTGGGATACTGCGTGATCTGTTCTTCAAATTCCTTCTTGGCATCGTCGTTGCGTCCCTGGCGCAAGGTCAACCAGGCGGCTTTCCAATGCAGATAAGACGCTCGCGGGCCCTCCGGAAAGCGCTGCTGCGCCTCGCGGTAGGCGTCGAGCGCCTGATCGTATTCCTGGTGCACAAGATGCAGATTCGCAGCCGAAATGAGCGCCTGTTCAAGCCAGGAACTGGTCGGCGCCGATTGGCGCAATTGTTCAACCGTTTGATAGAAGGTGTCGTTGTCGTTGGCTGCGAAGGCGACCTGGCAGAGCAAGTACAATCGCTCCGCGCTCTGGTCAGTGCTCGCGGGTTGGAGTGAGGTGAGCACCTGCCGGGCATCGCGGTTCCTCCCGGAGCGATGCAAGGCGTCGGCCAGAGCCAGTTCGAACCCGGGACGCTCTTTCGCAGCGGCCTCGTTCGCGAGGCTGTGGTATTCCTCCGCTGCATCGCCATATCGCCGATGTTTCATCAACTCCTCGGCGCGGATCCTGCGCTGGGCAATCGAAGGCGCCGGAATCGACGGCAGCTTCTCCAGCTCGATGCGGGCATTGTCGGCCTCGCCGGCAAGCGGCATTGT
>JASHTD010000218.1 GCA_030040725.1 Candidatus Sulfotelmatobacter sp.
GGTCGACTGGCTGGCTCTTGGTCTGCTGCAGCCGCTCGATCATGGTTTCAATCGAAATCAGCGGGTTCCCATTCATGGCTACAATTCTGTCGTCCTCTTGTAGCCCGATCTTCGCGGCCGGCGTATCGGGTTCGACGTGGCCTACGATCACGGGCTCGGTGGGGTACCACCCGGCCGAACCAACGTCAGAGCTGGTCACGGGCTGGGGGATGATAGTCTTTTGCAGAACCTGATCACCACGCTGGATGGTGATATTCAGCGGCTGGTTGGGACTGAGCCAAACCTGCGGCTGCAGTTGTTCCCACGTAGGATTCTTGATCCCATCTACCTGAATAATCCGGTCGCCAGGCTGCACACCAGCTTTGGCTGCAGGAGAGCCATCCTTGATTCCTTCGATCACCGCTGGCTTATCGAGAAAGACCGGGTATTCGTAGTGCACCATATAAACCACGGTCAGGAGAAAGATCGCCAGCAGGATGTTCATCGCCGGCCCGGCAATGGCAATCAGAAAGCGGTGCCAGCGCGGATGCGACAGGAATTCGGCTGGATCGCCGGTGCGCTCATCCATAGGATTTTCGCCGCTCATCTTGACGTAGCCGCCCAGAGGAATGGCATTGATCCGGTAATCGGTCTCGCCTCTGCGGATGCCCCAAAGCCGCTTTCCGAACCCTATGGCGAACTGCTCCACGCGCACTCCGAGCAGCTTGGCCACTACATAGTGGCCTAACTCATGGATCAGGATCATGAAGCCGAGGACGACGGCAACCGCAACCACGGAGATAACGAAATCAGACATAAGTAAACTTACGAGAAAGCCTCTTGTTAGATTCCACTACACCACAGACGTTGCGCGGGGCGAAACGCTTTTTTTGATCCTCAATATTCGCTCCTGGGCGTATCGGCGGCCCTCCGCATCGGCTTCCAGCACTTTTGCGATCGACTCCAGCTTCCCGGGATTTGATGCCAAAACCGCGTCTTCTATGATCTCGGGAATTTCGTTGAACCCGATACTGCCTTCCAGAAACGCGGCTACAGCGACCTCGTCCGCTGCATTCAGCGCGACCGTTCTCGCGCCTCCAGCTTCCGCCGCCTCATACGCCAAACGCAGACAGGGAAATTTATTCATGTCGGGAGGCGAGAAGTCCAGATGACGCAAGCTACTCAGCGGATAGCGCAGAGCGGAGTGAATCCGCTCGGGATATGTTAGAGCGTACAGGATCGGCAGCCGCATGTCGGTCACGGAAAACTGCGCAAGAATGCTGCCATCTACAAATTCGACCATGGAATGAATGGTCGATTGCGGATGCACCATGACTTGTACTTTCGCCGGAGGGACGTGAAACAAGCGGCAGGCTTCGATCACTTCAAAGCCTTTGTTCATCAATGTAGCCGAGTCGATGGTGATCCGCTTACCCATCTTCCATGTAGGATGGTTCAGTGCCTGCTCCACGGTAATCGAAGAGAAGTCGGATTGCGGCGTGTTAAGAAATGGCCCACCAGAGGCGGTGAGCCAGATGCGCTCGACTTCTTCCATCCTTCCGCCGCGCAGGCATTGATGCACCGCATTATGTTCGCTATCAATCGGCAGCAATGGCTTGCCCTGGCGGCGCGCTTCGGCTGTGATCAACTCACCTGCGGCCACCAGGCATTCTTTGTTCGCTACGCCAATCGTCTTTCCCGCCTTAACAGCTTCATAAGTCGCCTCGAGGCCGGCCACTCCCACGATTGCACTGACTACGAAATCGACATCCGTATGCGTAGCCAGATGCACCAGACCAGCCGGACCATGAACCACATCAGTGCCGGAAATTCCGGCTCGACTCAGGCGCGAACGAAGAATTTCGGCATCCGCTTCCGATCCCATCGCGGCCACACGAGGACGCCAGCGCTCGACCTGCTCGAAGGCCGCGCTGACGTTCTTTCCGGCGGCCAGAGCCGCAACCTGAAAGCGATCCGGGTAGGATTCAACCACGCTGAGCGTGCTTCGTCCGATCGATCCCGTAGATCCCAGAATGGCAATGCGTTTCATTCGATAAAGGAATCGCCTCACTCAGGAGGCGAATTCCTATTTTACGCGTTACCAGGGGCGAGCGGGTGGAAAGAAGGCGCAACAGTACAGCCAAAGGACAGGAACGGCAAACAGGAGAGCGTCAATGCGGTCGAACATGCCGCCGTGGCCTGGAAGGAGCGTGCCGGAGTCTTTTGCGCCGGCTCCGCGCTTGATCAACGATTCAACGAGGTCACCGAGTTGCGCCGCAACATTGAGAATAATGGTCAGCAGAAGGATTGGCCAAAGGTCGGGTTTTTCCAATCCGAATAGCCCATCACGGCGGCCGATCATTCCAATGCGAAAAAGGAATGAACTGATCGGCAGCGAGTAAGCGAACATAACCATTCCGACCGTGACACTAGCGATCAACGAAGCGGTCGCGCCTTCCCACGTCTTTTTTGGGCTGATACGGGGTGCCATCAAGTGCCGGCCGAGCGAGCGGCCGATGAAATAGGCGAAGACATCCCCCGCCCAGACCACAAAGAAGAGATAGAGCAGCCAGAACGCGCCCGCGATCTGCTCGCGAAGCTGGGCCAGCATAGCCAGAGGCAC
>JASHTD010000343.1 GCA_030040725.1 Candidatus Sulfotelmatobacter sp.
CTTAGTTCAAGCTTGTAAATCGAAAATTGAGATCGAGAGATTTGAAATAGACAAAGACCGAACCTGAAAATTCACTACGAAAATTCGAGCCGGAAACCCCATGACGTGGCGCCGACGAATGGGCGCGGAGAAAAGTGACGGGAGTATGCTAGTCCCGCATGACGAGAAAAGCAATTGTGACCCGCAGACATTAAAACAAAACGCTACAACGCCTAAGGAATTGACGACAACTCAAGGAATTGACCGACGCGGATCACTCGCCATACGGAACCCAGATATTTTTCACCTGGGTAGCGTGTAACAGAAACCAGCGTCCTTCGGCGAACTTTGAATCGAACCAATTGATGGCCCGGCCTCCGTTGGTCCAAACCTGCTTGAGATTGCCCACAGACATGGCTTTCGCAGCAGCGGCGCTTGCAGCGTCGCCAAAACACCACACAGCATCAACGTCATCGTGCTCGGCAACGGTTTTCAAGAGCTGCGACACGTATCCGGTGATTATGTTCACCGCGCCCGCAGGCATATCGCTGGTGTCGAAGAGTTGATAGAGATCGGCGGCGATCAGCGGATAAGCTTCTGACGGAACTGCGATAACCGTGTTGCCCATGGCAAGAGCCGGCATCGCAAGAGATAAAAAACCAAGCAGCGGCGCTTCGCGAGGACAGATGATGCCCATCGTTCCCAGCGGCTCATTCATGGCGATTGCGATGTTGCGAAAGGGAGGGTTGTGCACGGCGCCGTCAAACTTGTCGGCCCAGGCCGCATAGGAAAAGATGCGCTGTATGCCAATCTCAAGTTCGGCCGCAGCCTGCTTTTCGCCCACAGCCGCCGCCAGGGAGCGGGCAATCTCGTCGCGGCGCTGCGAAAGATTTTCAGCACAGTAATAGAGAACCTGCGCGCGGTTGTGCGCAGTCGCTTTTGTCCATGCCTCAGCCTTTCGAGCCGCCTCGACGGCATTGCGAATATCTTTTCGATTGCCGAGAGAAGCTTCGCCCAATAACTTTCCATCGGGCGAGCGAACTTCCATGCTGTAGCCGGAATCGGGACGCGCCTGCTTGCCGCCGATATAAAGTTTTACGGTGCGATCGATCGCCGGAGTCGCGGATGCCTCGGAGACTTCGCCTTCAGAGCTACGTGGCGCCGGAGGACCATGTTCCGATGAAAGCTTGGGAAGGCTCTTAAACCACGTTGGCTGCAAATATTCGAGCATGCCTTCTCGACCACCTTCGCGTCCGAACCCGCTTTCGCGATATCCGCCAAATCCGCAAGCGGCGTCAAACAGGTTCGTGCAATTCACCCAGACGACTCCTGCTTTCAATTGCGCCGCAACTTGCAGCGCGACGTTGACGTTCTCGCTCCACACACAGGCGGCCAATCCGTAAACTGTATTGTTCGCTAACTCGACCGCTTCGCGCGGAGTGCGAAACGTCATAGCCGCCAGCACCGGCCCGAAAATTTCCTGCTGGGCAACGATCGAGGTGGGGTGAACGTCACTGAGAAGCGTAGGCGGAAAGAAGAATCCGCGCGCCGGCAATTCGACTTGCGGCTGCCAGCAGGTTGCGCCCTCGGCGATTCCTTGCGCAACCATGCGCTGAATGCGCTCGAGCTGAACGCGAGCAACGATCGCTCCGATGTCGATAGCTTTATCGAGGGGAGGGCCAATGCGCAGCGTGCTCATGCGCTGCCGAATTTTTCCGATCAAAGCTTCCGCGATGCTCTCCTGCATGAGCAAGCGTGAGCCCGCGCAGCAGACCTGCCCCTGATTGAACCAGATCCCATCGACCAGGCCTTCGACCGCGCTATCGAGGTCGGCATCATCGAAAACGACAAACGGAGACTTGCCGCCTAGTTCGAGCGACAAACGCTTTTCGGTTCCCGCGGTTGCGGCGCGAATGGCACGGCCAACTTCCGTTGAGCCGGTGAATGCAATTTTGTCCACGTCGGGATGCTTCACCAATGCCTCACCCGTGGAACCGTCGCCAGTGACGATATTTACTACGCCTGGAGGCACGCCGGCCTCTTCGCATAAACCGGCAAAGGCGAGAGCGGTGAGCGGGGTGAACTCGGCCGGTTTCAAGACAACTGTGTTTCCCGCGGCCAGCGCGGGAGCAATCTTCCAGGCGAGCATGAGTAGCGGAAAATTCCAGGGAATGATCTGCCCAACTACCCCGCAAGGTTCGAACTCGGCAAATTCCTGATCGAGCAATTGCGCCCAGCCGGCGTGATAGTAGAAGTGTCTTGCAACCAGGGGAATGTCGATGTCGCGGCTCTCGCGAATCGGCTTGCCGTTGTCCATGGTTTCGAGAACGGCCAGCAAGCGCGAATGTTTCTGCACCAATCGCGCCAGAGCATACAGATAGCGGGCACGAATATGCGGAGTAATCGCGCGCCACTTCGGAAAAGCTGCGCGAGCCGCCTTCACACCTGCATCTATATCGGCCGATGAGCCCTGCGCAACCGACGCCAGCTTTTCCCCGGTCGAAGGATCGAGCGTGTCGAAGTATTCGCCAGCAGCGGGAGACTGCCACTGGCCATTGATGAAATGCCCGAAGCGGCGCTCGTGGCGGTCCAGCCAGGATTGCGCCTCTTTGGGATCCTCCGGCGCCGGGCCGTATTCCATGCTTACGAATTTTTCGGCAATGCTCATGTGCGTCGGTCTACTCTTTGCCGATAACCAGGCAAAGAAACAAGAACAAAGGAATTCTAAGAACTAAGAGCTACGCAATTGGGTGGCGATAATCCGCCGAATATCGCCCGGTCGCGTGGTGCTCCAGCTGGCGCTCGATATCGCCGAGCAAGCCACTCGCACCGAAGCGAAAAAGCTCAGCCCGCATCCAGGAGTCGCCCAATTCTTCTTTCATCATAGCGAGCCAGTCGAGCGATTGTTTCGCGGTGCGAATTCCTCCGGCAGCCTTGAATCCGACCGCCATTCCCGTTTGCTCCGCATATTCGCGGATCGCTCGCGTCATGACGAGAGTGACCGGCAGCGTCGCATTGACCGCCTCTTTACCCGTGGAAGTCTTGATGAAATCAGCGCCAGCCATCATGGCAACCAGGCTTGCTCTGGCCACGTTGCGCAAGGTCAGCA
>JASHTD010000219.1 GCA_030040725.1 Candidatus Sulfotelmatobacter sp.
CTGCGCTAAATGAAAAAGGCGAAATCTCCGGCTGTACGACGACGAGCGGATTGGCCTTCAAACTTCCTGGCCGCTTGGGGGATTCACCGATTCTCGGTGCGGGATGCTATACCGATCAAGATGTAGGCTCGGCCGGCGCGACTGGCAGCGGAGAGGAAAATATCAAAGTCGCGGGCGCACACACAATCGTGGAAAACATGCGGCATGGAATGTCGCCGCACGAAGCGGGCATGGATGCGCTCAAGCGCGTAGCCCACATCTACAACGGAGACATGAATAAACTGCGCTTCGTCGATATGACGTATTACGTTTTGCGGAAGGATGGGGCGTACGCGGGAGTTTCCCTGTGGGAAGGCTATACGGAGGGTCATCCTCACACGATTGCGGTGCACGACGGTACGAAGAGGTCGGAAGTTACGACGAGCCTGTTCAAAGGGTGGTCGCAGGATTTCCCGCCGGAACCGAATGTACCCGAGGATGTGAGGAAGCAATATCTGAGGTAAGGCGATCGCGAGTAGTTGCCGAGCTATGCTCGGCCGGACCCATTCGACTCCCCTCGCGACGCGAACGTCGCTCAGGGCAGGCTTCGAGGGCGGCTGTCCCTACGTCCGTTTACTCCGAGACGCTGTGCTCTTCGTTCTGGGCGCGAAGAATGCGATCAACGGAATACGGCGCGCGCTGGCGGGGTTCGTGGTAATGGCGGACCTGCATCTCCCCGAGCAATCCGATGGCGAGCAGGTTCAGGCCGCCGAGAAGTAGACCAAGAGCCAGCATCATCATCGGCCCATGCGTCGACATGACGTGAACGCCGCGCACAAACTTTTCGACTCCCAGCCACGCCACTACCGCACTGCCGCCGGTGATGCAGATCATGCCGAAGGTCCCAAAAAAGTGCAGTGGGCGCGAAAGATAACGGAGCAGAAAGCGAATGGTGATGAGATCAAAAAAGACGCGGAACGTGCGGGAGATGCCGTAGTGCGACGCGCCACGCTCGCGATTCACGTTACGGATGGGCACTTCGCAGATCGATGCGCCATACCATGATGCCAGCGCCGGGATGAAGCGGTGCAACTCGCCATAGAGCGGCACCTGCTCGAGAATCTCGCGGCGATAAGCTTTGAACGTGGTGCCGAAATCGTGAATGTCAACCCCGCTCAACTTGGCCATCAGCCAGTTGGCGATGCGTGAGGGAATGCGCCGCATCCAGAAGTTATCGATGCGGACCTTGCGCCAGCCGCTGACGATGTCGTAACCTGCGGCAATTTTCTCCAGAAATAAAGGAATATCCGCGGGATCGTGCTGCAGATCGCCATCCATGGCAATGATGTACTCGCCGCGCGCGTGATCGAAACCAGCGGCCAATCCGGCGGTCTGGCCGAAATTGCGGCGGAGCTTGACCACCGTGACGCGGCTGTCGACGGCCGCGATTTCGCGCAGCATGGCAAAAGTGTGGTCGCTCGAACCATCGTCGACCATGACAATTTCGAAGCTCTCGCCCGCGGCTTCCATCACCGCTTTGAGGCGGTCGTAGAGGTCGGTGACATTCTCCTGCTCATTATGCAGGGGTACAACGATGGAATATTTGGGCACTCTTTCTTAATTATATCAATCGAAGGGTTCGCCTACGCCGAATTTTGTTCGTGAAGTAGTAACGGATGGGCAACCTGCCAAAGCGCGGAGGTGTGGTTGTCCGTTTTCAGCGTCTGCCGTTTGCGCGCCTCGATTTCGCAGATCGAACAGTCGCTCGGCGGCCAAGCTTTATCCTTGGTCTTTAAGCTTGAGTCGAGATTTGTTTTCTTCCATGAATTTTTTCAAATCCTCGGCCGTTCCGAGCAGGCGATTCCATTGCTCGTAATAAAGCGTGACGGGAAAGCGGCCCAATCCATAAACGCTGACCCCGCCCTTTTCTCCGACTTTAAAGATCAGGTCTCCGGTGCGCTTCTTGATCTCGACTTCTTTTTCTAATTGCGATAAGCGGGCTTTGAGTTCTTCGTAAGTAGGTTCTGCCATATTTCCTCGCTACCAGGTTGGCTGACAACCGAATGATGCATACCTATAGTAACTTGTCGGCCGATTGCCACATATATTGCAACCGTTATACGCTTAATAGAATCTAGCCCAAAGCAGGAAAGACGATGCAATTCCGGAGTCGATGGCTGGCATGGCTGTGCCTGTCGCTGATGTTGTGGGCGGCAATGGCAGAGTCGACCCATAACCACGCCAACCAGACGGAGGCAGCCTCGTGCTCGATCTGTGCGGTCGCGCATAGCACAATTCCTGTATCCAGCGCACATCAGTTGAAGCCGGTCTTCGCCACCATCGGCTTGCTCTCCGAAGAAGAAATCACCGCGAAGGCGCAGCCCGGGGTTTTCGAGCTGGGTATTCGCGGCCCTCCTGAAGCCTGAAGATGCCAGTCCGGCAGAAATGCCGGGCGGTCCGGTTTCCATTCTTTTGGCGTCGTTCAGGAGGATTCATGCCCACTTCAAAGCAGTGGCTGTTGCTTTTCATCAGTGTTGCCGCACTTTTCTTTGCGCCCGTTCTTGACCTGGCGCAATCGACTGGCACTTCCGGCTCGATCAATGGCACGGTAACCGATCCGACTGGCGCAGTCGTTTCCGATGCGACGGTCGAGATTCACAACCCGGTCAGCCACTTCGGTCAATCGACCACAACGGATGCGCTGGGAAACTTCAGCATTCCGAATGTGCCCTTCAATCCCTATCACATGACGGTAAGCGCAACGGGATTTGCCAAGCAGGCCCAGGATGTGGATGTGCGGTCGGTGGTGCCGGTCAATGTGAAGATTACCCTGCAAGTTTCCACTTCGAAGACAACCGTGACGGTTGAGGCGGGTGGGGACCTGGTCGAAAACGACCCGACATTTCATACTGACGTCGATCAGAACCAGATCGCCGAGGTGCCGTTGGAGAGCCAGTCCTCCGCCCTGAGCGCGATCGTAACCAATACGACGCCGGGTATTGCCGCCGACTCAAACGGCCAGCTTCACGGACTGGGAGACCACGCGGAGAATTCTGTTTCGCTGGACGGGCAGCAGATGACCGACCAGATGAGCAAGGTGTTTTCCAATCAGGTTCCGGCTGATGCCCTGCAATCGATGGAAGTAATTTCCGGCGCTCCGCCCGCGGAATATGGAGATAAGACCAGTGTCGTGATTGTCGCGACTACGCGATCCGGCCAGGGCGTGAACCCGCCGAGCGGCAGCGTGACGACATCGTATGGGACATTTGGAAGCTCAAACCTGAGCGCCGAACTGGCTTACGGCCACAAGAACTGGGGAAACTTCATCTCGGCGAATGTCTTGAACAGCGGGCGGTTCCTCGATCCTCCGGAATTCACCGTGATGCATGATAAGGGCAACGAGGAGAATATTTTCGATCGCGTCGATCTCCAGATCTCGAGCGCCAACTCAATTCACCTGAATTTCGGGTATAGCCGGAGCTGGTTTCAGACGCCGAATTCCTTCGATGCCCAGACCGCAACTCCGTGGAGCGGGCTGAACGGAGTCGATGCGCAGGATGTAAACAATTACGGCGGTATCGCCCCGAATGGAGTCGTCGTCGGGCCAACCGATCAGCGGTCAAAGATTGGCACCTTCAACATCGCTCCGTCCTGGACGCGGCTGATTAACACACACTCTGTATTCACCCTCGGCACCTACGTGCGCCACGACGGCTACAACTACTACCCGAGCGACGATCCCTTCGCCGACCTTGGCCCGCCAAGTTTGCAGAGACAATCCGTGGGACAGTTCCGCACTCTGACCAACGCCGGCGCACACACTTCCATTTCATATGTGAAGGGAGCGCATAACGTGAAGGCAGGCGTCAATTATGGGCAAACATTCGTCAATGAGAACGACAGCCTGGGCATCGTCGATCCGACCTTCAACGCGCCCTGCATCACTTTTTCAGCAGATCAGGGTATGTACGTTGCCGCGCCGGCCAGGGGAGTAACAAGCCCCGGGCAATGCTCTGGTATTTATGAGCCGAATATCAAGGCCAATCCCAATGCGCCGGATACGGCGCAGTATCCGAATTTCAACCCGGCATTGTTTCCCTACGATTTGACACGGGGCGGAAGCTACTATGCGTTTCACGGCCACACCGACGTGAAAGAACTTGCACTTTACGCGGAAGACAACATCACCAGGGGAAACTGGTCTTTCAACTTTGGCATCCGCGGCGACCTCTACAACGGGCTTACCATGGCGCGGCAGGCCGAGCCGCGCGTGGGCGGCGCTTACAACATAAAGAAGACGAACACGATTCTGCGCGCTTCTTACGCGCGCACGCTCGAGACGCCATTCAACGAAAACCTGGTGCTTTCGAGCATCGGCTGCGCCAATAACGTTTTGGCGCCGCTTCTTCTGTGCACACCCGGCGTGAGCGCACCATTGAGCCCGGGTTACCGCAACGAGTTTCATGTGGGCTTCGAGCAAGCCTTGAGCCGGTATCTGGTTTTCTCGGGCGAATGGATCACCAAGTACACGCAAAACGGTTTTGATTTCAGCGTGCTGGGCAATACGCCGATTACTTTTCCGATCGAATGGCGCAAGGCGAAAATTCCCGGATATGCGGGACGCTTGAGTGTGCCCGAGATTCACGGGTTTTCAGCGTCGGTGGTCCTCTCGAGCGTGGCGGCTCGGTTCTTCCAGCCGCAGATTGGCGGCGCCGGCGCGACGGTCGCGAACTCCACAGGTCTTCCCTTCCGCATTGACCACGACGAAAAATTCAATCAGACGACGCATTTGCAATACCAGCCGTGGCAGCGGGGACCATGGTTCGGGTTCAACTGGCGCTATGACAGCGGGGCGGTAGCGGGAGCTTCGCCGTGCTTCGGTGTAAATACCCCATACAACGATTGTCCGGGATCGAGTTTTATCGGCGGCGTTCCGAATGTGAGCATGGTCGCGGCCGATGTGGGTGCCGTGCCGCTTTCGGCCGATCAGGAGTTCCAGGCAGGATTCACGTGCAACGGAGTTCACGCGACTACCACACGGCCGTTGCCCTACAACTGTCCGGCATCGCAGTTCGGTTCCACATTGATTGATGTGCCGGCTCCGGGCAAGGAAAACGATGACCACGATCCACCGCGCATCCGGCCCAGAAATTTGTTCGATGTTTCAGTGGGGGATGACAACCTCTTTCACGGTGACAAATACAAGTGGAGCGCCCAAGTGACCTTCATTAACATCGCGAACGAGTACGCGCTTTATAACTTTCTTTCGACCTTCAGCGGCACGCATTATGTGACGCCCCGTACGGTGACGGGGGAACTTGGCTTCCATTTCTAACCGGAGCGAAAGGTCGTCGGTTGCAGGCGTAAGGAGTATTGGAGTGAGCAAATGTAAATCCGTGTAAAGGCGCAACCGCGGAAGAGCGCTGCGAATCTGACTGATAGAATTGCAAGATGCCTCCTTGCGGTGACTTTGGTTGTATGGGAGAAAAACTTTTCCATGAAGTTTGCCAGTGGGGGGCTTGCGGCGCTGCTGATCGCTGTTCTTCCATCTTTCGGCCAGGCGCAGCAGGCATCGGCTTTACAGCTATCCGACACATCGGCGAACGGAGAGCAATCCGGCACTAAACCGCCGTCCAGCGATCAGCAGTCTTCCGATGAGCAATCTTACGGGCAACAAAATATGAGTCAGAGTCAAACTCCCGCTGGCGCCGCTGTGCCCCTCAGCCAGCAGCAGCCGAAGAGAATTCTTGGAGTGATGCCCAACTTCCGCGCGGTGAGCGCTGGGGCATTGCCTCCACCTCCGACGCCGAAACAGGCCTTTAAGATCGCTACCCAGAATAGCTTCGATTACTCATCATTCATTTTTGTAGGGATAACCTCGGCTCTGGCCGAGTGGACCGGCGCTCACCCTCAACTCGGCGAGGGCTTTCGCGGCTATGGCAATTACTATTGGCGAGGATTTCTCGACAAGACAGATGGAAACTACTGGGTCATTTTTGCACTGCCCTCGGTTTTTCACCAGGACGAGCGCTACTACGCGAAGGGCAAGGGCAGCATCGTGAAACGCGGGCTGTACGCGGGCACTCGCATTTTCGTCACGCCGGATTATCACGGGCGCAATGGCTTCAACACTTCCGAACTGCTGGGCAGGGGCATCGCACAAGGAATTTCCATAACCTATTACCCCAGCGGCACACACACTGCCGGGGCCCTTGCCACAAAATATGGATGGGCGCTCGGCCGTGATGCACTGACCAATGTGTTCCGCGAATTCTGGCCGGATATTGCCACGCATGTGTTGCATCGGCATCCATAGAGAAGGCCGTTGCCGAGTGGATCTTCCCGGTTTGGGGTTGTAATCATCTTCGCGGGTTGAAACCGAAGTCCGAAGGATATTTGTAAAGAATGGAACTCGGCAGGAGTACCAACCTTCATTTCGAGTTCAGGAGAAATGCTTGTTCATAAGATTTGCGGGAGCGATGTTGTCGGTGACTCTTTTATTAAGCGGTTCAACGCTTTCATGGGCGCAACAAAATGGCGCTGGCACGAGCGGTTCCGGGGCGGCCAATTCTTCGGCCACGGCCCCGGCGCAGCAGACCGCGCCAGCCAACTCACCGGCATCCAACCAGCAGACCCCGCAGAAAAAAGAAAACGACCCCGATCCGCGAGGCGAACCCCTTCAGCAGACAACTTCCCCGACTTCGCAGAAACAGACCAGCGGAACTTCAAATGACCGGCTTTTTATGGCTCTGCCGAATTTTCTAACGCTGGAAAATGTAGGCAGGGTTCCTCCCCTCACCACTGGGCAGAAATACAAGGCAGTGGCTCGCGGAGCGTTCGACTATGTGCAATACCCCTGGTACGGATTTGTGGCAGGGTTAAGCCAGGCGGAAAACAGCGAGCCGGGTTACGGCCAGGGAGCGGAGGGTTATGGAAAGCGCTACGCCGCAGCTTTTGCGGATGGAACCATCGAAAACTTCATGGTGGGAGCAGTCTTTCCATCGATCCTGCATCAAGACCCACGATTTTTTCAAACTAGCGAGGGCAGCTTCGTGCATCGCGCCGGCTATGCCGTGAGCCGGATTTTTATTACGCGAACCGATTCCGGGGCCGCGCAATTCAATTATTCCGAGATCCTCGGCAGCGCGCTGGCCGCGGGAATTTCCACGAATACTTACCATCCGCGGGGATTCGTGACAAAGCACTATAATCCGGCGACCGGCGTGGTCACGTATGGCCACCAGGCTTCCGACCGCACTCTGCCGAATACTTTAAGCGTTTGGGGAACGCAAGTGGGTTATGACACGATCACGATCGTGATAAAAGAATTTTGGCCCGATGTGCGCCAGAAATTAATGCACAAAAAAGAAGCGGCACAAGTTGCTCAAACCAATCCTTAGACGGAGAAGGACAATCGAAGTCGCTAATGCGGGCGTCGCGCCGCACATCCTGAATCGGATCATAAGGCCGGAGTTTCCGGCTTGAGAATAATTCCCTGACTAGTTCTGCTGTTCATCACGACGCGCAGCGGCGCGGGGAATCGAAGGTGCCTGACGCAGCCATCTTCGTCCATCGCGGTTTGCGTATTCAGCCACTCCCAATCAATCGAGCCTTCGCCGGCATCGGGATTCACTGTGAAGTAGCCCACCTGGAATGCGGTGAGATTCTGAAAGAAGTGGCTGCCCTGCGATGGCGTAACACGAAAGTCGCGGAAGCCGGCTTCGACGATTACTCGAGCGGCGGAGATTTCGTCCCATTCGACGGGAATTCCGAGCCAGGGATCATTCGATCCCCAGCGGCCGACGCCAATCAACAGATAGGGAAGATTCTCGGAATTCAGCAGCCCATTGAAATGGGCGACCGCCTTGGCCACTTCCTGGCTGCGGGTACGCTCGAAACGTTGCGAATCGACCACCACGACATCGCATAGATTTTCAATCCGTCCGTTGCCCAGCACTTTGCTGGATTGGCAAAGCAGCCGGCTGGGGTCAACATTCGTGACAGAAAGATCCTGATGATCCCGCGAGAGGGTGAGCGGACGAACCTGCAGAAAGCCAAATTCGGCGGCTTCGCCTGACCGGCGCGGCAGGCAAACGGCGAATTCGATCTCGACAGGAATACCAAGCGCATCTTCACCTGCCTTGACCAGGGTTTCGAGAATCGAGGGCAGGGGAAAAAGATTGTGCTTCAGCATGGGCGCGAAGCTGACAATCCGGACTCCGGGACGGCTCATGCCGTCGTAGACAGCCTGGTTATCATCGGAATAAGTGGAAGCAACCGGGACCAGGGTGCCATCAGCTTCCGCGGCTTCGAGGCCGAAGCGCATCTCATGCAAATGGCCTGGGCGGCCTTCGGGAATCCCGTTCAACAAAAGCGCCCAGAATTCGGTTTGCGTGTTATTGAGAATGTCTTCGACGGAAGAAAATTGCAGCAGGTTCTGTGGATAGCGAGGGCAGAAGGTGAGGCACTTTCCGCCATCGACAACCGCGCGGCCGAGGCCCAGAGCAACCGCCGCAATTCCATCGGTAAACGTCATCGGCGGCACAGGATAGAAATTGTGCGAGCGAACCACACCAGAAAAATCCGGATAGAAGCGCGAGCCGTGAGGCGCGCCGACCAGTTCTTGTACAATCACCGCCATTTTTTCTTCTTCGAGCCGATAAGGAGTGGCGCGCACGTAGGCCTTCGCGTGGCGGCTGAAGGTAGATGCATAAACCCGCTTAATGGCATCGATGAGTTCGGCAACGCGAATGACCGGATCCGGAGATTGATTGCCGAGCATAAAGGTTTCATAAACTCCGGTGAAGGGCTGGTATTGCGAATCTTCAAGCAGAGATGAGGAGCGAACTGCCAGCGGGTAATTTACTTCAGCGAGGAAATCTTTCAAGTCCTCCTGCAGCTTCTCGGGTAGCGATGCCCCAAGAAACTTCTGCAGAATTTCCTGATCGTCTTCGCATTGCAGAGCAAAATCGAGCAGGTTGTTTTCCGCCATGAATTGATCGAAGGAGTCACTTGCGAGAACCAGCGCTGGAGGAACCGCGATCCGGACGCCCGGAAAGCGGCGTGTGATACGGCTCTTGCGCAGAAGATGGCGAACGAAAGCCAGGCCGCGAGCTTTGCCCCCGAGCGAACCGGCGCCGATCCTGAGGAAGTGCGACGGGGAGGGTTTGAACGTCTCTGCGTTGAAATCGCCGATGACGAGCTCACTCTGCTCGCGGCGGTAGTCGTTGATGGATTCGATCAAATCGCTGCGCAGATGCTCGGGGCCGGTGAAGTCAGACACTTTGCGTGGGCGCAGCTTCGCGGCGAGGGCAAATTCAGTTCGCGCCATGAGCCAGTGAGAAAAATGATTGCTCTGCGCGTGATAGGTAAGGCTTTCGGCAGGAACGGTCTGCAGTTGTTCTTCGAGCTCGTTCAAGTCTTTGGCGCGGGCCACCTCGCTGAGATCGGGAAGGCGAAAGACAAAATCGCCGAAACCGAAGTGCTCGGTGAGGATGCGGCGAAGATCTTTCAGCAACGTTGGCGAACGTTTGCGCAGAAAAGAATATCCTGCGGCCTGCGCTCGGGGACGGAATTCGGTACGGCTGGTTTGCAGAACGACAGGGACATCGGGGACGAGCGATCGCATGAGCCGCGCAAGCTCGAAGCCGGCTTCGGGATTGAGTTTGCCATCCCAGGGGAATTCGACGTCGGAAACGAGGCCGAAAAGATAGTCGCGATAGCGCTGGACTAATTCCGCGGCCTCCTCGAAATTTGAGCTGAGCAGAATCCGGGGCCGGGCCTGCATGCGTACCAGCTTATGCGCCACGTTGATGCCCTCCTGAATAACGCGGCGCGATTGCTTGATCAGCTCGGTGTAAATGACCGGAAGGAACGACGAGTAATAACGAATGTTGTCTTCGACGACGAGCAGCACAGGCACGCCCATGGCGCGCGTGTCGTGCAGAACGTTGCGTTTGTCTTCGATGTACTTGACAATCGCAATCAGAATGCGGGCGTTTCCCTGCCAGAGAAAAATGCGCTCGATGTCGGTGATGGGATTGCGGCTGATAAAGTTCTTTACTTCGCGATAATCGTATGCGAGCACGACGACGGGAACGTCGAGCCCGGCGCGCTTCACTTCGCAGGCCAGCTCGGCGGCACTCATGTCAGCGACGGTAAGGTTGGTGACGATCAGATTGAAGCGCGGCTGCGAGCGCGCGAGTTCAAGCGCTTCAGCGCAACTGGAAACATGCGTAATGCCGGGTATTTGCTGCAGATTGAGCTCGAGCGATTCGTCGATGAGAAGCTCGTTGAGGCGTCCGTCTTCGCGAAGGATGAATGAATCGTAGAGGCTGGAGACCAGAAGAATGTTCTGGACCTTGAAGGGCATCAGATTGTCGAAGCCCTCGAGTCGCGCTTCGGCGTCGAGGAGAGGCTCGGCGATGGGGCGGGTGGACATGAGCGAACAATCCTAATCTCTTCTAATTTTGTGGAGAGAACTAAAAGTCAAAATCCCCACCCTGTCCCTGCAAAGAACACAGGGACAAGGGTGGGGCACCCTACTTCGGTGGTGCTTCACGCAGAGCCGGGCTTTGCCCGGCCGGACAGCCGAGGGCGGCTGTCCCCACATGTTCCTTCTCTTACACCAACCCCTGATCCAACATCGCATCGGCGACTTTCAGGAAGCCGGCGATGTTGGCGCCGTTCACCAGATTGCCCGGCGTGCCGTATTTCTCGGCCGTTTCGAAGCAGTTGCGGTGGATGGCGATCATGATTTTGTGCAGCTTGTCATCCACTTCCTCGCGGGTCCAGGAAATGCGTGCGCTGTTCTGCGACATTTCAAGACCGGAAGTGGCTACGCCGCCGGCATTCGCTGCCTTCGCCGGACCGTAGAGAATCCGGGCTTCCAGGAACAGCCTGGTTGCCTCGAGCGTGCTTGGCATGTTGGCGCCTTCGGCCACTACCTTGATGCCGTTCTTGATCAGGTTCGCCGCATCCTTCGCGGTGATTTCATTCTGCGTGGCGCTCGGGAAAGCGCAATCCGCTTTGATGTTCCACAGCGGGCTGTGCTCGAGTTTCACGTCGGTGGGCATGAAGATGGCTTTCTTGTACTGGTCGGCATAGTCGCGAATGCGGCCGCGCTTCACATTCTTCAGTTCCAACACAAAGGCCAGTTTCTCGCGATTGATGCCATCGGGATCGTAGATCACGCCGTTGGAGTCGGAAACGGTTACCGGCTTCGCGCCGAGGTCAAGCAGTTTCTCGATCGTATATTGTGAGACGTTGCCGCTACCCGAAACCAGGCAGAGCTTCCCTTCCAGCGAGTCCTTGCGGGACTTCAACATCTCCTGCGCAAAATAGACGCAGCCGTAGCCGGTCGCCTCTGGACGAATCAGCGATCCGCCCCAATTCAGGCCCTTGCCTGTGAGCACGCCGGTGAATTCGTTGCGCAGGCGCTTGTACTGGCCGAAGAGATAGCCGATTTCCCGTCCGCCAACGCCGATATCGCCAGCGGGAACGTCGGTGTCCGGGCCGATGTGGCGCGAGAGTTCGGTCATAAAGCTCTGGCAGAAGCGCATCACTTCGTTGTCGCTCTTCCCTTTGGGATCGAAATCCGATCCGCCTTTGCCGCCGCCCATGGGCAGCGTGGTGAGCGAGTTCTTGAACACCTGCTCAAACGCCAAGAACTTCAAAATGCCGAGGTTCACCGAGGGATGGAACCGCAGACCGCCCTTGTAAGGACCGATGGCGCTATTCATTTCAATGCGGAAACCGCGGTTGATTTGCACGTTGCCCTGATCGTCGATCCAGGGCACGCGGAACATGAGGACGCGCTCGGGCTCAACGATGCGGTCAAGAATGCGGTTGGATTGATACTCGGGATGCTTTGCCAAGACCAAGCGGAGAGAATCGAACACCTCGCGCACTGCCTGATGAAATTCAGGCTCGGCAGGGTTCTTCGCCTTCACACTTTGCATTACGTCTTCAATGTAGTCGCCCGGAGCCTTGATTCCAGGCGTTGTGATCGTACTAGAAGTCATATTCCTACCTCCGTAGGTACGTTTTTGAGTCCGCTCTTATTGTGATCTTCCATAAGACAACCGCAAGGACGTTGGGCACCTTGCGGGGTGACTGGTATCACCGGGGTAAACACGTTTGCTTTCATCGAACTGGAGCCGGCAGAGCAGGACCCAGCCCCTGAACAAGGATACGCCTGTTGGGCCGGGTGGTAGGCTCATTCTGGTGTAACAGGGCACGAATGATTACGACGTTATCAGAGGACGTTGTTGACCGCTATCTAGCCCTGCTAGGAGTGGGGCGCACTAAACCCAGTCTGGCGGTCCTGCGCGACCTGGTCGCCGCTCACCTCACGCGCATTCCATTCGAGAACATCTCCAAGCTCTACTACCGGAAAGCGTTAGGCCTCGAAACTTTGCCTGACATCCGCTTATATCTGGATGGAATCGAGAGATATCACTTCGGCGGCACCTGCTATTCGAACAATTGCCACTTTCACCTGCTCTTGCGCAGCCTGGGATACGAAGCGAAATTGTGCGCAGCCGATATGAACACTCCTGACGTCCACGCCGTTAACATGATTATGGTCGACGGGCGGGAATACCTGGTGGACACTGGGTATGCAGCACCATTTCTGGAACCGATTCCGCGCGACCTGCAGACCGGCTACGAGATCCGGTTGGGCCGGGATCGTTATGTGCTTCAACCGCAAGACGCGAGGGGATGTTCGCGCCTGCAACTATTTCGCAATGAGATTCTGCGCCATGGTTATCTGGCAAAGCCCGCGCCAAGAACCCTGGAAGATTTCGGCCGAGTAATCGCGGCCTCATTTTCTGCCGATGCGACATTTCTCAATGCTCTCCTGCTCGCCCGCTTCTGGCCCGGACACGGGGTTACCATACACAACTTGTCGGTGATTGAGTCGCGCGGCGAAGAATCGACTGTGCGTGAACTGCAGAGCCATGAGGATTTGGTTGAGGCCATCGAACACCACTTTGGCATACCTCGGCAGATCGTCGGGGAGGCCATAAACCAACTCAACATGTTGCAGGACCCGTGGAGCTAAACCACAAGACCGGTGTCATACTGAGCGGCGCCGTTTTTTCAGGCGGAGCATGGGGTTCCTCTGCTCGGCATTACGCACGCGCGATCCCTCCGCCCGCTGGCGAAAACGCGGGCGTTCGGGATGACGCCCTGAAATCGACTGGAAATTCAAACGCGGCAGTTACGCGGCGTGAAAAACGGCGAGTTCGACTCTATAGAATCCGTTCATGCATGTACCCATTCGCTCCCAGAGCGGAGATGAGTTCGGCGATGTGATCGGGCCCACGGGTTTCCATGGTGATGTCGATGGCGGTGTCGCCGAGATTCACGTTGTGATAGGCGCGATCGTAAGCGGTTTCGACGATGTTGGCGCGGTGCTGCGCGAGAATGCCGGTGAGCCGGTGCAGCGCACCGGGATAGTCGGGAAGATGGACGCGCAGGCGGACGAGACGGCCGTCCTTGACCAGGCCGCGCTCGATGATGCGCGCCAGCAGAGTTACATCGATATTGCCGCCGCTGATGACCACCACAATTTTCTTTCCGGCTTTATCGCGAGCAGTCTTCTCAGAAAGCAACGGAATGCGGCGATTCACCAGAGCCGCTAATGCGGCCGCGCCCGCGCCTTCGGCAAGAATCTTTTCCCGCTCCAGCAGAAGCAGAACGGCATTCGCGATTTCTTCTTCTTCCACGGTCACAATTTCGTCGACGTATTTCTGAACCAGGGGAAGGGTTCGCTCGCCCACGCGCCGGACCGCAATGCCGTCTGCGATGGTGACGGCGGGCGGCAGGGTTACGGGTTTGCCCTCCGACAATGCGACTTTTACGGAAGGCAGTCGCGCCGGTTGCACTCCAATCACTTGAATGCCCGGATTCGTTTCTTTTAAAGCGCAGCCAACGCCGCCAATCAATCCACCGCCTCCGATGGGCACAATAACCGCATCGAGATCGGCACACTGCTCGAGCAGTTCGAGGCCAAGAGTTCCCTGCCCGGCGATCACCGCGTCGTCGTTGAAAGGATGAACGAAGGTAAGATGTTCCTGCTCACTGAGGCGCATCGCTTCTTCGTAGGCTTCATCGTAGTTGCCGCCATGCAGCACAACTTCGCCCCCATAGCTTCGCGTGGCTGAAACTTTAATCAGCGGCGTGGCCAGCGGCATGACGATCTTGGCGCGGATACCCAGATTCGAGGCGTGGTATGCGACCGCTTGCGCATGGTTGCCGGCGGAAGCCGCGATCACCCCGTGAGAGCGCTCATCGGGGGTGAGAGTCAAAAGCTTGTTCAGCGCTCCGCGCTCTTTGTAGGCACCGGTACGCTGCCGGTTCTCCAGCTTGAGATAGATGGAATGCCCGCTGAGTTCGGAAAACGTTTCCGAACGCGTGCACGGAGAAATGGGAATGGATTGGCGAACGCGGCCGAGTGCTGTTTGAATCTGGGAAAGAGTGACCATGGGAACGGATTCGTCATTCTATCTGAAAAATGTTCCTCGTCACTGCGGCTCATTCAGCGAATGACCGCTTCATGCGCCGATTCGCGCATCATGCGAAAAATTCCATGCAACGCATTAAAAATGGCGATTGTACTTTCGTGAACTTTCCCATTAGACAGGTACTATGGCGGAAAGTCACCCTACCTTCGCGCTCGACCATGATGCGTGCGGCATCGGATTCATCGCGCAGCTTGGCGGACCTGCGTCGCACGCGATCGTGGAACGTGGGCTGGGCGCGCTGACGCGCCTCGAGCATCGTGGCGGCGTCGATGCCGATGGCCGCAGCGGCGACGGCGCGGGACTACTGGTTCAGTTGCCCAGAGCATTTTTCCGCAAGGTGGCTCGATCCGATGCAATCAAATTGACGGAAGAGTTTGGCGTTGGCATGGTGTTTCTTCAGCGTGGCCAAGAAGGATCAGCCGTAGATGCCATTCGATCCACGGTAGAGAAATTCGATCTTTCATTCGCAGGCTGGCGCGTAGTTCCGACCGATCCTTCGATTTTAGGCCCGCGTTCGCAGGAATCTCTGCCGGTCATCCGGCAGTGTTTTATCGCACCCCGATCTGGAGCCGCGGAGTCCGAATCGTTCGACTTCGAGTTGCAGCTTTACCGCCTGCGGAAGGAACTCGAGAGCCTTTCCGGCACAGGCTACTACTGCTCGCTCTCTTCGAAACGAATCGTATACAAGGGCCTGCTCACTCCTGAACAGCTAGCCCCGTTTTATGCGGACTTGAATGATCCGGAGTTCGTCAGTTCCTTCGTGGTTTTTCATCAAAGATATTCCACCAACACGGCGCCGAGCTGGTCGCTCGCGC
>JASHTD010000220.1 GCA_030040725.1 Candidatus Sulfotelmatobacter sp.
ACGCTGATCAACTGGGAAGAAGGGATTCTGAATTGCCTGCGCCGGATTCCTGCGCTTCACAAGGAATCTGTGGACGATGCCAGCATGCTGCAACTTTTTGGCGATTTCGAAGCCGCTGCTGAGCAAGGCGAATATCGCCGCTATCGCGACGTTCTCGAATTGGTGGTGAGCAGCTTCGGCGATCACTTGGGTTTCACGCCAACTCGTGAAGAAATCCGCTCCCTGCCGGAATCGCTGGCGAATTGGAAGCCCTGGCCGGATACGGTCGGCGCGCTCCGGCAACTGCAGGAGCGCTTTCGCTTGTGCATCATCTCCAACGTGGATGACGATCTTTTCGGCGCTACGCGGCCGCGATTGGGTGTCGACTTCAGTACCGTCATCACGGCGCAGCAGGCGCAAGCTTACAAGCCTTCGTTAAGGATATTTGAGCTGGCGTTGAGCCGGGTCGGTGTTCCGGCACATCGCATTCTGCATGTGGGACAGAGCATCTATCACGATGTGGTTCCCGCGCAATCGCTCGGCCTGGCAACAGTTTGGGTGAACCGCCCATCGGCGCGCAAAGGAGTGGGAGCAGTCAAAGCATCTTCCGGCCGTCCGGATCTGGAAGTCTCAAGCCTTGCGGAGTTAGTCGCAGAAGCCACCTCGAGCTAAACCGGCGCCAGAGAGAGATCAGAAGTTCGCTGGAATTTTCACCAGCTTTCTTTGCACTGCCCACATGACCAGCTCGGCTTTGTTGTGGATGCCAAGCTTACGCATCAAGTTGAATTTATGCGAATCAACCGTCTTGCTGCTCAGTCCCAGAACCGTGGCGGCCTTGCGCACGGTGTTGCCTTCCGCGAGCAATTTCAAAACCTCTTCTTCGCGCACCGTGAGACCTCGTTCCGCCGAGGCAAGATTCAGATTGCGATGCGGTGAATCGCCTGCGGTGTGCCTCTCCTGCGCCTGAGCTAGATCTGCGCAGCAAGCCTTACGAACCATTTGCACTAACTCCTCGGCGGAAGTCTCGCGTGCATCGCATCCTTCCGCTTTGCGTTCGGCGCGCTTCGCCAAGCGCAATTCTTTGTGCGTGCTCAGGAACACAAATTTCGTGTGCGGAGTTTCCTGCGAGATACCGAGCTTTGCCTCGGACGCGGAAAAAACCTGGGCATCGGCGACCACCACATCAGGATGGAACTTGTAAACCTGCTGCCAGCATTCTGCCGCATCACCGGCCTCGCCGATAACCTCAATGTCAGGCTCGTCTTCCAGCAGACGGCGCAGCCCCTGCCGCAGCAGAACGTGTTGGTGAGCCAACAAGCAGCGAATCCTTGTGCCGGCAAAGATGAACTTCGTTGGATTTGTGTGCGAGGACACGGCGCTACTCCCTGGGCAAATTTGAGCGAAGTGACGAGGCGGAACTCAAGACCACAAAGGGTGTGCTGTCATTGTAGCAATCATTGGCCGCCTTGCGGCATTGTGAAAATCGATTGCCGAAAGAAATATTATTTGGCCTGATTCTGCGTCTGGTCTCGCACTTTCTAAATTCCCCACGCTAGCCTCATCAGGTAGAATCGAGCAACTTATGCTGCGCTACTTCACGGCCGGAGAGTCTCACGGCGAAGCCTTGGTGGCCTTTATTTCGGGCCTTCCCGCCGGTCTAAAGGTGGATCAGACCTTCATTGATCGTGAGCTTTGGCGGCGCCAGCAGGGGTACGGGCGCGGTGGGCGCATGAAGATCGAGCGCGATACCGCTCACATCCTTTCTGGCGTGCGGCACGGCATGACCATCGGCTCACCGATCTCCGTACAATTGGAGAATCGAGACTGGAAGAACTGGCAAGAGGCTCTGCCGGTCGGCGAAGGCGATCCCGCGCGCCACAAACGTGTCGCATCGCCGCGTCCCGGACACGCCGATCTGGCGGGAGCGCTGAAATACAATTTCCCTGAAGCCCGGTATGTTTTGGAGCGCGCTTCAGCCCGCGAGTCGGCGGCGCGCGTGGCCATCGGCGCGCTGGCCAAATCTTTTCTGCGCGAGCTTGGCATAGAAGTTCTCAGTCACGTCGTGGCGGTGGGCGCAGTTTCGATGAACGCTCCGGCCTCCTGGGGGCAGATTCAGAATCTTTCGAAGCAGGAAGAAATTCTGCTCAATTGCGCCGATCCCGAGACCGAGCAGCGTATGAAGGATGAAGTCGATAAAGTTCTAAAGACGGGCGATTCGGTCGGAGGAGTTTTTGAAGTGGTGGCGCACGGTGTTCCCCCCGGTCTCGGGACCTACGCGCAATGGGATGAGAGACTCGATGCGCGGCTTGCCTCGGCCATCATGTCTCTGCAAGCGGTGAAGGCGGTCGAAATCGGATCGGGAATTGCTGCTGCTGCTGCGCCGGGCTCTGCCGTGCATGATGAGATCGGCTATGGCGGCGGGGGAAATTTTACGGAGTTCACACGCACTCGCAACAATGCAGGCGGTATCGAAGGCGGCGTTTCTAACGGCGAAGAAATTCGGGTGCGCGGTTACCTGAAGCCGATTTCCACCTTGCGCCGGCCGCTGCAATCGATTGACTTTGAGACCAGGCAGCCGGTGAGCGCCGCCTACGAGCGCTCCGATGTTTGCGTGGTTCCGGCGGCTGGAGTCGCAGCCGAGGCCATGGTCGCTCTTACCTTGGCGCGTTGTGCACTGGAAAAACTCGGCGGCGATTCGATGGGAGAGACATTGCGCAATTTTCAGGGCTATCGCGCCCAGCTGCAAAATTACTGATGATTTATCCGGTCGTAAAATTCGGCGATCCCGTTCTCGAGAAACCAGCCGAGAAAGTGACCGTCTTTGACGAGGAGCTGAAGAAGCTGGTCGAAGACATGTTCGAGTCGATGTACGCCGCCCGCGGCGTGGGGCTGGCGGCGCCCCAGATCGGCATTTCTCGCCGCATCGCGGTGGTGGACATCAGTTTTAAAGAAGATCCGAATGCCAAGATTGTCCTAATTAATCCGGAGATCATTCAGAAACAGGGCCGACACTCGCAAACCGAAGGCTGCCTCAGCATTCCTGATTTCCGCGAAAATGTTTCGCGTGCGCAGGTGGCGACGGTTCGCGCTCAGGACCTGAACGGAAACTGGTTCGAGAAGACCGGCGACGAGCTGCTGGCACGCGCATTTCAGCACGAAACCGATCACCTTAACGGCAAGCTCTACATCAGTCACATCAGTGCAATCAAGCGTGACCTCATCAAGCGCAAAATACGCAAGCTGATCAAAGCAGGCGAATGGTAGGAATTCGCTGATTGACACATTGAGTGATTGAGCCATTGATTAAATTCCCAAATGATTCAATGATTGAACTTCACCATGACGCAATCGCTGAATGTGATCTTCTGCGGCACGCCGCAGTTCGCGGTTC
>JASHTD010000221.1 GCA_030040725.1 Candidatus Sulfotelmatobacter sp.
TGAATCTGCTCTACGGGCAAGGCACAAACACGGTGGCCGAAACCGGTCTGCACATTGCCGGCAACGGCCAGATCAGCTTCGCCGCCGGGCAAACGTTCCCCGGCACAGGCACAATCACTGGCGTGACGACTGCGATCGGCAGCGGGCTTACCGGTGGCGGCACCAGCGGAAGTCTGAATCTCGGCCTGACCAATGCCTGCGCGACGAATCAGGTGTTGCAATGGAACGGGAGCGCTTGGGCATGCGCCACGATCGCCGGCTCCGGCACCATCACTGGCGTGACCGCCGGCACCGACCTCACCGGCGGCGGCACCAGCGGCAACGTAACCCTGAACCTGAACACTGCCAATATTCCACAATTGAATGCGAACAACATCTTCAATGGCAACCAAACGATAGTCGGTAGCCTGTCCGCCAGCAGCTTCCAGATTGGAAGCAACTTGTTCGCCTTTGGATCTGCCAACCTCTACAACGTATTTCTGGGATTTGCCGGGAGCTCCACATCGGGCGGCTCCTCCAACACTGGCGTGGGCTTCGAGGCACTATTAAACAACAACGGCACCACCGCTGGCGATCTCAACACAGCCGCGGGATACGGGGCCTTGCAGTTTAATACCTCGGGCAGCTACAACACCGCTCTGGGTGGCGATACGCTGAACGCAAATACTATGGGAGCCGGGAACACCGCCGCCGGCATATACGCTCTCTCCGCAAACAATGGCAGCTACAACACCGGTGTCGGATTTGAAGCCATGGAGCAAAACACCACGGGCACGTACAACACGGCGTTGGGATACTTTGCCGGGCCGAGCGCTCTCGCCGGTGCCGGCGCCCTAACCAACACGACTGCCATTGGCGCCAACGCCAAAGTCAGCCAGAGCAACTCCCTGGTCTTGGGACAGACCGACCAAGGAGAACCTGGATATCTATGGGTTTCCGTGGGCATCGGCACAGACACGCCGCGCTCCATCCTCGAAGCTGCCGAATACCAGCCCAGCGCCGTCGGTCCGGTGGTTACCCTGACCAATCCGTTTCCGCTGGCCGACTACGCAGCCGGCATTTCCGCCGCCGCCGCCCTCGACTTTAACAGCTATTCACCGTCCACCACGGGCACCTACAATCCTGCCGCCCGCATTCAAGCGCAGGACGCGGGCACGGGTAACTTCTCCGATAACTTGTTCTTCCTGTCGAACAAACCCGGCGCCGCCAACAACGGACTGCAGACCAACATGGCTATTCTCTCCACCGGGCAGGTCGGCATCGGCACGACCGCGCCGGCCGCCATGCTGGAAGTCAATGGGACGGCGAAGTTTGACGGCCTAGTCACTTTTGCCTCTGGCCAGACGTTCGGCAGCGGCGGGATCTCAAGCGTAACCGGGACCAACGGAATCACCTCCAGCACCAGCAGCGGCGCCGTCACCCTAAGCCTTACGCCCTTTAGCCAATGTGCATCCGGCAGCGCTCTGACCGCGGTGCCTTTTACCTGCACGCCCTTGTCGTTCGCCACGCTAGGAGCCAACACGTTCGCAGGTAACCAGAGCGTGACAGGAAACATCACGGCCAGCAGCGACGTGCAGGGCGCGGTGGTCAACGCCACCACCGGTTTGGACATTGGAGGCGTTTCGTTTGCCACCGGCTCCGCCGTCAACGGAACCGTAGCTTTGGGATTTTCGGCAGGACACGCCGGCACCGCCAACACCGGCACCGGCGTAGGGGCGCTCAAGAACAACACCGGCCCCTACAACACGGCCAATGGCTACTATGCGCTCTACGCCAACACCAGCGGCGGCTTCAACACCGCCGTCGGCTTCCAAGCGCTAGTCGACAACGTTACGACCAGCGGTAACGTAGCCGTCGGATACGCCGCCGCTCAAAACAACACGGCCAACTTCAACACCGCCGTCGGTGACAGCGCTCTCCTCAACAACACCACGGGCACCAACAACACGGCGTTGGGCATTTCAGCCGGGCCAAGCTCCGGCGGCTTGATTAACACCACCGCCATTGGCTCGAACGCCGTGGTCAGCGAAAGCAATGCCCTGGTGCTGGGAGGAACTGGCTCCAATGCTGTCAACGTGGGCATCGGCACGACGACGCCTCAATACACGCTGGATGTTCAGGGCACCGAGATTGGTACCCAGGTTGCTCCCGCCGCCACCGTGAGTGGGAGTAATTCCGCTACGTCAGGAACCTCACTCGGCGTCTCCGGGACCACTTCGAGTCCGGCGGGCGTGGGCGTAGTGGGGGAGAACTTCTCGTCCGGCGGAACCGGTGTCTTCGGCATCACTAACGGCACCACCGATGGCAGTGCTGGGGTCGTCGGCGAAGCCGAGGGCCCTAGCACAGCCGCAACATACGGTGTCTACGGGCAGATTCTTAGTAACAGTAGAGGAGTCGGCACGTTCGGACAAGTCGGCTCTTTAAGCAACACGGGGGCAGCCTACATCGGCGATGGAGGAGGCATCTGGGGCGATAGCGGCGACTTGGGCGCGACCCTGGCTGCCGTCGTGGGCACCGCTGACGACAATACCGCGGGCTTTTTCGAAAACAACAGCCCTGATAATTTCTATACTCTACAAGCCCTTGCCGTTAACTCCGCGACCAACCTGTTCGACGCGTATAACATTTCGACCGGC
>JASHTD010000222.1 GCA_030040725.1 Candidatus Sulfotelmatobacter sp.
AGGCTCTTCGAATCTTCGTAAACCGCGAACTGGACGATCTGAAGGCGCTGCTGGAAGCAGCGCCGCGGATCCTGAAGCCGGGCGGACGGGTGGTGATCATCAGTTTTCATTCGCTGGAAGATCGCATCGTAAAGGATGCCTTCCGAGATGGTGAAAAAAGGTACAAGTACTTCCGGGTGCTGACCAAAAAACCGGTCGTGGCATCCGAAGAAGAACAAGATCGCAATCCGCGGGCACGCAGCGCGAAGCTGCGAGCAGCGGAAAGAGTTTGATTCCGGAAAACCTGCCGGAGTCCCCGGCATAGCTGTAGTGGCCGTGCCGGGCATACAGGTTCTAGTGGCAAACGATAAAGCGGACGGGTTGGCCGGATTAAACAAATCCGGTTTAAGCGAGTAAAGATCCGCAGGTTCAGTGAGTATTTGTCGGGTTCCGTGGTAGGAATCCAAGTCTGAGGTTAGGACATGTATACAGGCACGTTGATCCGGGATTTGATGGCGACGGTGGAGCGAACAGAGCGGAACGTACAGCGTAAGGCATCCGCCGAAGAAATGGAACTTGAGCAGCTTTATGATCTGCCGGTTGCGGCCTTAGACCGGGAACCGGTTTTCGCGGGAGCGGCGTAAACATGGCAGCAGCAGCGGCAATTGGCAGCATAAATCGAGTGGCACGGCGCAACCCATTCTTCACCGGCACACCCGAGATCTACTTCGCCAAGGCGATCGATAATTCGCGGCTGGTCAAGCTGGAAGACCCGGTGCGCAGCCGCGAGATGAAGCAGTTCTGCACGGCGCTCGCGTGCCTGTTCCTGCTGGTGTTTACTTATGCCTGGCAGCACTTCCGCGCCATCGAGTACGGATACCAGATCGAATCAGCGAAGCGGCAACTGAGCAATTTGAGCGAGATGAATCGAGCCCTGCATCTGGAGGACGCATCGCTGCGCGATCCGGAACGAATCGATGTGATCGCTCGGCGCATGGGCCTCGAGCCGCCCGAGCCGGGGCAAGTGATCCGCATGGACAGCGGGACGACAGATGCTGAAGGCCCTGTGATGGCCAGCGCCTCACCCGGGATGGTGGTCCAGGGACAATAGAGCTCGTGCGATGTGAGGACTTGCACGGATTGGGCGCGAATCTGTTATCTCGCGGCCTAACTGCGCGGGCCGCCATGCTTGTCTCGATAGATTTTTTCTTTTGATAGAGTTCGATGGCCGGCTCCGATTCCACCCTCGTCCGCAATTCCCGCCTCTATCTGCTTGCGCTGATTCTCTTTTTCTGGTGTCTGACGATCTGCGGGCGCCTCGTGTACCTGCAGATTTTTCGCTATGGCAGCTTTGTAAAGCAGGCCGAGCACCAGCAGCAGCGGGAGATCCCTCTCTCCGCCAAACGCGGAGTCATTTATGACCGTGCCGGGCGCGAACTGGCTATGTCAGTGTTGGTTGACTCTGCGTTCGCTGTTCCCACCGAAGTGAAAGACCTCCCTACCGCCGTTTCTTTGATCACCCGTATTACCGGCGAAGATCGCAATGTCGTTCTTGCCGATTGCCGCGCTCACAAGACTTTCTGCTGGGTCGCCCGCAAGGCCGATGACGAGACCATCGAGCGCATAAAATCGCTCAACCTGCAGGGGATTCATTTTCAAAAAGAACCCAAGCGCTTTTATCCGGCTCGCGATCTGGCGGCGCAGGCAATCGGAAGCGTGGGCATGGAGGACACCGGCCAGAGCGGAATTGAGCATGAATTTGACGACGAATTGCGCGGGCATTCCGGCCAGATGCTGATCTCGGTCGATGCCCGCAGGCAATGGTTCTCAGACGTCGAGAAACAGCCTCAGCCGGGTGAGAACATCGTTCTCACCATCGACAAGAACATTCAATATATCGCGGAGAAAGAACTCGATCAGGCGATCCAGGATACTCACGCGATTGCCGGCACGGTGATTGTGGAGAATCCGCATACCGGAGAGATTTTGGCGCTGGCGAACCGGCCGACGTTCAATCCGAATTTGCGCAAGCAGATCACTCCGGCCGCGCTCACAAATCGCGCTGTCAGTGACATTTATGAGCCGGGGTCGACATTCAAGCTGGTAACTATTTCGGCCGCGCTCAACGAGAACCTGACCAATCCCAATGAAATCTTCGATTGCCAGATGGGATCGATCGTTTACAACGGCATGCGCATTCGCGATTCGAGGCCACATGGTCTGTTGCCCGTGTGGGGAGTGCTGGCGGAGTCAAGCGATGTGGGCGCCATCAAGATCGCGTTGCGCCTGGGCGAGGACCGGTTTTACAAATACATTCGCGCCTATGGATTTGGCCAGCAGACCGGAATCGAACTGCCGGGAGAAACACGCGGGCTGACAAAGCCGGTCAGCCGTTGGTCGAAGGTTTCCATCGCAGCGATCTCGATGGGGCAGGAAATCGGCATTTCCCCGATTCAACTCACAGCTCTGATCTCAACCTTCGCAAACGACGGGGTGTGGGTTGCTCCGCGCATTCTGATGGGCACGGTCCAGCCGCAAGGCTCTCTGCAGACGGTTTCCTTTCATTCCGGGCCTTCGCATCGCGTAATTTCCAGTTTCACCGCCGCGGAGATGCGCGCCATGATGCAGAGAGTCGTGCTCGAAGGCACGGGACGTAAGGCAACCCTGGAAGGCTATACCTCGGCAGGAAAAACCGGCACGGCGCAGAAAGTCGATCCTGCCACCGGCGCGTATTCCAAGACGAAATACGTTGGATCGTTCGCCGGTTTCGCGCCGCTCAACAATCCACAAATTGTGGTCGCCGTGATTCTCGATTCTGCCGTCGGACTCCACCAGGGCGGGCAGGTATCCGCGCCCGTATTTCGCCGGGTAGCGCAGCAGGTGCTCGAATATCTTCACGTTCCGCATGATCTGCCGCTCGCGCCTCAACGTCAGCTGCTGCTGGCACAGGCGAAGATGAAAGATCACGATCTCGAAGAAGGCACACCGGATCATCCCGGAGAGCCGCTCGAGAGTGCCGACATCGACGCAAATTCTGAGGCCCCTCACGAGCCCGTGACCACTGATGCTGCGAAGCAGCGGATCGTAGAAGCAGCCATTCGCGAAAGAGAACCATCCCCGCCGGTTCCTCCGGAAACTCAAACGCAAATTGTGCAGGGATCTCTGCGAAGCACAAAGAATGCAGCACCGTCGCCTGAATCCAAGCCGCCGTCGGGCGGAACCGTAGTGCTCGATATCTCGCAGGGCGGCATCGAAGTGCCGTTATTCCTTGGCAAGACGGTGCGGGGAGCCGTCGAGGCCGCCGAAGACAGCGGATTGGAACTGCAAGCCATCGGCAGCGGCGTCGCGCGGCAGCAATCTCCGCCAGCTGGGACTCACGTGGCCGCCGGTGCGCACGTAACAGTGCAGTTTGGATGGTGATAGCTCCAGCTGGACCGTAGGTGGCGTTCAGAGTTCGTAGAGTTCCGCGCTCGCCGGCCCTCCGTGGCAAATCAATCAGCATTTGTTTGACCCGCCGAAAAAGCGCGTGTTACCGTAAACAGTCAAGTACCTTGGCAGATCAGCCGTACTCGCCGCTCGAGGTCAGATTTGTCTTCCGTGGAAACCACCCCCGCCAGTGCTGCTCCCGTTGTCCGCAAGACGACCCTCAACGCCGTCCATCGCCAGATGGGCGCGAAGATGGTCGATTTCAACGGTTGGGACATGCCTGTTGAATATCCCGGAGCGATCGGCTGCGGGATCATCAACGAGCATATGGCAGTGCGCACCGGGGTCGGGATCTTCGATGTCAGTCACATGGGCGATATTCGCTTGGCCGGCCCGCAGGCCCTCGATGCCGTACAAAACATTTCGATGAATGATGCTTCCCGGTTAGCCATCGGCCAGGCGCAGTATTCGGCGCTTCTCTATCCGCAGGGAACATTTGTCGACGATGTGATCGTTCATCGTCTGAGCGAAGATGAATATTTTTTGGTGATTAACGCGGGAACTCGCGAAAAAGATTTCAACTGGGTGCGCGACAATACGAGGCAGTTCAACTGCACTGTCGAGAACCTGTCCGACGACTTTACGCAAATTGCCATCCAGGGCCCCAGGGGCGTGAACACGCTGCAAAAGCTTACCGACGCCGACCTGAGCAAAGTAAAATTTTATTGGGTCACGCGAGGAACCGTTTGCGGCCTCAAGAATATTCTGATTGCTCGCACCGGATACACGGCAGAAGACGGCTTCGAAATTTATATCCCCACGGACGAGGCGACCAGCGCGCGCGTTTGGAACGAGATTCTTGAAGCGGGCAAGGAATTTGGCGTAGTGCCTTGCGGCCTGGGGGCGCGAAATACGTTACGGCTGGAAGGAAAGCTCCCCCTTTATGGACACGAGATTTCCGATACGATCAATGTTTGGGAAGCTGGCCTGGATCGCTTCTGCAAAATGGAGAAGCCTGAGTTCATTGGACGCCCCGCGCTGGAAAAAGCAAAAGCAAACGTGAAACGAACGCTGGCGGGATTAGAGATGATCGAGCGTGGCATCGCACGCGATGGATATAAAGTGCTCGACAGTGCCGGACGCGAGATCGGCTACGTCACCAGCGGTTCGCCGGCTCCGTTCCTGAAAAAAAATATTGCGTTGGCGTACGTTCCTCTAGAATTCGCGACGGATGGAACGGTGTTGAAAGTAGAGATTCGCGGCCAGGGCGTAGGGGCAAAAGTCGTTCCGACCCCGTTTTACAAGCGGCCAAAGAAAGCTGCCTAATCATAGAACTTCGGCCGAATCTAGGAGCTAGAAGGTTTTATGGCCTATCCAACAGACCGGAAGTATACGAAAGAACATGAGTGGATTCAGCCGAACGGAAACACCGCGGCCATCGGCATTACTGACCATGCCCAGGAGTCGCTTGGCGACATCGTTTTCGTTGAGTTACCTAAAGTTGGAGCAGAACTCACGTCGGGCAAAACGTTCGGGACAGTCGAATCGGTGAAAGCAGTGTCTGATCTGTTCGCACCTGCATCCGGAACGGTCACTGAGATCAACGGCGACCTAGCCACTTCACCGGAAAAGGTCAACAAAGACGCCCACGGCTCGTGGATGATCAAGATCAGTTTAAAAAATCCAAAAGAGCTCGACTCCCTGCTATCCTCCTCCGATTACGATAAGTTTGTGGCAGAAGAAGGAGGCCACTGAAGAATTGTCTAAATGCCAACTCTCAGTTGTCGAATTTCTGCAGTCACGAGAATCTCTGATCCGTTATTTGGCAATTGAAATTCGAAAATCGGCGATCTTCCGGAACAGAAGTAGCGAAGCCGATCCGGTTCTGTCACAATCAAACTGACCCCGAGTTACATCTAATCATTTCCCTATGCGTTATTTGCCAAAATCTCCTGCCGACCGCGAAGCCATGCTCAAAGCGATGGGCCTGCGTTCGG
>JASHTD010000223.1 GCA_030040725.1 Candidatus Sulfotelmatobacter sp.
ACGTGCAGGTGAGCACGTCCAATCAAGAATTGATCTTCTTCATCACGCCGCGAATCATTCAGACATAACGTCAGAATCAGCGACGCAGTTGAAGATTTGAGACCGCCGGCCTGAAGAACCCGTCAGGACCGGCGGTTTCGCTTTCCTGTGGAACGGCATCCAATTTCAGCGTGATCTTGGACCACTCGAGCACTGAACCTGCTTTTCACTCTTCTATTTTTCCGATGCCCACGATCTTCGTCGTCACTCGAAATTTCTTGTAATCGCTATAGGTCTGCTCGATATCGACGTCCACCGACTTAAAAAGGGCGAGCCGGGCATCGACCTTCGCCGTCACATGCCGCGGGAGCCACACTTCGTCGTTCACCCGCGTCTGCTCGAGCATCAGGCGCGATCCTTTGTGAAAGCGCGCCAGAAACAAGCCCCAGGAAATAGTATCCAGGCACTCCACATCGAGTTTGGCAAGTTGCAGATCGTTCTTATCGATCCAGACGCGGCCGTGAAATTTCGAGAGGTACTTGGCATCTTTTGCGTGCGGAACGAATCCAGGCCGGGGCTGGCCATCGATGACCCATGCCTCGCGCCCGTTGAGCGTTTCCCTGCCCACCAGTGTGAAGTTATAAGCGTCGGCCACATCACGCACGAAAGCGCGGTCGTCTTCCCGTTCTTTCTCTTCTCTTTCGTTGCGTTTCTTACGATCGCTCTCTGATTCGTTCCTGCGCTTGTCGATGATCTTCTGAATCTTCTCGTCTTCCTTTGCCGCCTCTTTTTCGGAGAGCGGCTTTCCATTCTTTTGCATGAGCCGCTGCACCGGTTCGCCGTAAATTTCCACAATGTCGTAGCTGCGCTCCTCGGGGGATTTCGTTTGTCCCTTACTATCCACTCTGTTATTGACCTCCCGCTCGACATAGGTGTAATTGCGCAACAGCTTGTCGTTTTGCATGTCTTTGTCGGCGACGACCCGGAACAACTCCTGCATCTGTGCCTGCGAGAGCTTGCCATCGGCATCGGGTATCAAATCAGGCGAAGAAGCCTGCGTAGTTGCGGCCGGCGCAGACCGCGAATCTTGCTGGCTGAAGGCGGGCGATGCAGCAAGCTGAGCCGTAAGCGCGAGAGCCAGAGCAAGCTGGGATGTATTCAAAGCAAGCCTTTTCATGATCCTTGTTACGTGCTTAGAAGACTGCTGGTTCCTGTCGGATGCACGGATGCTGAGATGCGAAAGCCATTCCGTTCACGGGCGGTTTCTCTTGTACGCTTTGCCCAGGCATTCTCCCTGAAACAGCCGCTCGTCGATGCGGTGCAAACTCTTCGCCATTGCTGGAGTTATCAGCGGATAGTGCTTGATCTCGAACAAGTGATAGACAATGAACCAGACCGGTTTGTCGGTTGTCATCCAGCTCTGCCGATCGAATCTTTTCAAGTTCACGGGAACCGAGAATCGGCGCAGTGTGCGCTCGCGTCGAAGATTGACGTAAGTATTGAAATAAGTTAATGCCAGCTCACGCAAGGTGCGATGAATGGGCTCGCGCCAGCGGCAATTGGTGTAGTTCGACTTTGCGATCGCTCCCCAGCAATTATGCTGGCGAAAGATAGCGATCACGTGATCGGTATCGTGTTCGGCTTCGAAGTCGAGAAGTAAGGGCGGATACCCGTTGGCGCGCAGGGCGGCGGCGGCGAAAATTGCGCCTTCCAGACAGTGGGCCGTCTGCTCGGCCAGCACGCGGCGCGGCGACCACGCGGTATCGGCGAGATGATAGGGTGCACCATCCAGGAATTTCTGGATGCCGTACGGATGTTTCATGCTGCGCAATTTGCGCAATTCCGATGGAGTAAAACCATCCAGGGAATCTTTCATCGTGGCATGAGTTTACATGAGCGCTAGGCAAACAATTGCGCCAGCTCGCCGGGCGTATCGACCTGTACATCGGGTGGGCAGTTCTCTAAAGTGTGTGGAGCAAAGCCGTAATTCACAGCTACCGTCCACATACCCGCATTGCGGCCAGTTTCCACATCCACGTACGAGTCACCGACGATCGCCGCGTGTTCCGGTCGAACGCCGTTCTCTTCGAGGAGTTTGCGGGCACCTTCAGGATTGGGCTTTTTCGTGCTGAAACTGTTTCCCCCGTACACCTGCGCAAAGAATCGGCCCAGACCTAGGGCCTCGACAATTGCCCGTGAAGGGCCGACCGGCTTGTTTGACAGCACCGCCATGGCGCGGGGAGCGCCATTCGCGGCGCGTTGAATCATGGTAAGCCCTTCCTTCACGCCTCCGTACACCGTGGTGTGATCGAGCTTGTGTTCGCGATAATACGAGAGGAAAAATTGCAATCCCTTGCGCACCAACTCTTCGTTTGATGCTTCACCGCCCAGCGCGCGCTGAATCAGAATCGGCGCGCCGTCTCCCACGTAGCTGGCAATCACATCGGCGGGCAGTTCAGGGCGTTCGATATGGCGCAGGGCCGCATTGACCGAGTGCACCAGATCGAGACGCGAATCAATCAGCGTGCCGTCGAGATCGAAGATTACGAACCGGATGGCGTTTGGATCGAAAGAGCGGCGAACGTGAATCACACATCATGATAAACGATGGCTATGCTGTGATTAGAGCGAGATTCGTGATCTGGCTCAGCTATTTTCCTGATTGGGCAGCGGCCTGATTCAGCACAGAGTTCAAATCGTTCACGAGCTTTATGTTGTTGGCGAGCGCGGTCCGAAGAATCTCCGCCTGTTGCCTCGCGGTGACCCAATCCTGCTTTTCGACTGCCTCGGTCAAACCGGGCAGTTCAAGATGAGCGTAGGTGTAACGTGCGCCGTAGAGGATATGCTTGAACCACGGCCTGCCGGGAATGCCATCCGGATTCAGCCAGTTGCGCTCGACCTGCATAGCGCCGTGATTGATGGCGTCGGCGATTTTCGGGTCGATCGCGCCCGACGCCAGCATGCGGCTCTCAGTTTCGTTGAGCTGTTTCCCGGCGGCCTGGAATTCATCGATGGCATCCGCCACCGGCTTGAGATCCAGCTGGCTCATGTCTTTGCCTTTTTCCATTTCGTTGACGAACTCGCGAATGTTGGTAGCATAGCTGGCAAAGTCGAAGGGAAGCAGATCCGCGTTCGCCAGGCGCAGAGCGAGCACGCCCCACAACTGCGTCATCAGCGTGTGGTAGCGGTAGCCAGGATCGCCAACATGGTTCATCCAGAAATAGTCGTCATAAGCGGAGTGATAAACGCCGTAGGGACCATCGAACTGTAGCCCAAGAACCGGCATTCCGACGAAATTGAGAAAGACAGTATGATCCGAGCCGCTGCCGATGCGGGTATCGGCAAGATTCGAATCGCGGACTTCGGTGAGATCCTTGGCTTGCAGCCGCTCGAGCGTCGATGACTCCTTCCACGCTTCATACAAGCTCTTGCCGGAAGGATCGCTGAGAGAATGCGTCGTCTCAACCAGCATCGGCGCAAGCGAAGCCACCGCCTGGCCATGAAACTTCGGGCCGGACGTGGAGGAATCGACGTTGATATACGCAACAGCTTTCTGGCGCAGATCGTCCACGAACTGCTCGCCCCACTCGGTGGAGCCAGTGAGCCCGACTTCCTCGCCATCCCAGCTGCACACGATAATCGTGCGCTTCGGCCGAATCCCAGCTTTGGCCATTTGTCCTAGGGCACGTGTCAGCTCCATCATGGAAGCCGTTCCGCTGCTCGGGTCGACGCCGCCGAACACCCACGCGTCGCGATGATTGCCGAGCACGACCCATTCATCCGGTTTCTCCGCGCCCACAATCCGGCCCTCAACCACGTAGTACGGCTGCGTGGAATTATCCATCTCGATTTTCACGTGCACGCGCACCCGATTGCCGCCCAGGTGATACTGAAGCGGCAACCCGCCTTGCCAATCGGCGGGAGCGATCGGGCCATCCATATGGGCGAGCAATGGCTTCGCATCGTGCCAGGAAAGCGGCAGCGCCATGATCTTCGGGATCGATACCGCCTCGCTGACCGGGATTCGCTTCGCGCCTTCCACCGAAGCCCATCCGGGCGTCAGCGGATCGCCCGGGACCATGAAATCGTAAGTGATCGCGCCGCGCTGAATGTGATACTCAGGCCCCCATGGCCCCTCGGGCACGACCTTGCCCTTTTTGTATCCATCTTCTGCAGGATCGCTGTAGATCAGAATTGCGGCCGCGCCCTCGCGTTGCGCAGTAAGCGCTTTGAATCCGCGGTAGCTATAAGGATTCGAATATCGCACCAGCACCACTTTGCCCTTGACGCTAATGCCTTGCTGGCGCAAGTAGTCGTAGTCCTCCGGATTGCCGCTGTGAGCATAGACGAGCGGCGCCGTGACTTCGCCCGAGGCTGACATGCCGCTCCAGGCCGAGCTGATGGCTTTGTTTTTTGAATCGGCATCGCCGCGCACCGGCAGCTCACGCAAGCCGGCTCGATAATGCACCGGCGCAACCATTTCTAAGGATGTGAATTTCGGATTCGAGCCGTACACATCGTAGCGGCGAATGACGACCTCGAAGCCCTCCGTGCGCCATTGATCGGCGATATAGCGAGCCAGTTCATTGTTACGTGCTGATCCCGCGACGTGCGGCTCGGCGGTGAAGATCCGGTGCTGACGGCGCTCTTCGTCGGGTGAAGGGATCGACTTGAATTTGCTTTCAATTTGCTCTTCATGTGCAGCGTCGCCGGCAGTAAAACCCAAAATGGAGGTCTGCGAGTGAGCGTCTGAACTCGGCGCACAGATCAACAGCGCGCCGAGATAAATCGGCAGAAGAGCAGACTTACGGGAGCGGTAGGAACTCATGCTCGCGCCTCCTCGCTGCGACGAGCGAATGAAAATCCCCTTCTGCCTTCTTCCGGCGTAAGCATTATTTTGCGGTGTAAATCTCCGTCAACAAATCCGGCTTCGACTCATCGCGCTCGAGGTGCGGATACTTCTCGCCGCCGTGGTAATCGAGCTTGTAGGTCTTGTAGTAATCGGTGTTCTCAACCAGAAGTTCAAGAGGCGCGGTGCTCGTCTTTCCTGCTTTGAGGGCGTCGCGCAACACCTCGGGCGAATACTGGCGGCCGTTCACCGCGATGAGCTTCATTCCCGGGCCGATGCCAGCGAGAGCGGCAGGCATGCCTTCAATCGTATCTCCGATCACACCATCGTCGCGGAGTTCCAGTCCGATCGAATCAACCACATCGATCCGCCGTCCGCCTTCTTCATTGCGCAACATTTCCGAAGGCGTGTCATCGTAGACCACCTTCCATCCGCTGCCCTCGATTCCGCCGAGCGGCGCGCCTGGTCCGTGATTCGTCAGCCGCTGAACCCAGAATCCGCGCCAGTCGTACGGAACGATCTGGTTCAATGCATTCACGACATCGTCGAATGTATATGTCTTCAATGCCGGCCCGGTACTCGGGGCACCATGAAACAGTTGGCAGAAATCGTCGAGCGACTTCTTGCCTTTGCTCTGCTGGCGGATGATGACATCTGCCCACAGCCAGTCCAAGGTGCCTTCATCGTAGAAATCAACGCCCCGCCGCCATGATTCCCAGGCTCGCGGGGAAAAGTAAAGTTCAGGAGCGGCGTCGGCGGTGTCCTGCAGGTTGCGCCAGACGCGGCCCGGAGTGTGATCCAATCCCGCCGCGGTTAAAGCCAGGTCTTCCCTCGCTTCCTCTTGTGTGAGCAATCCGCTGCGCGCGGTCAGCACGCTGCCCAGATAATTCGTCAGCCCTTCATAGACCCACAACAGATCATCCTGCATCGGCTGTTGATAATCCGGAGTAGCCAAGTCCGCTGGCCGGCGATATTTCCCATTCCACGAGTGCACATATTCGTGAGGCAACAGGCTGGCATCCAGCTTGCGCTCGGTTTCATCGACCAGTCCCCGCTCGCCCACGCGACTGTCATCCGATTCGTGATGCTCCAATCCGAAATGCGCCACGTGATCGCTCAAGCTATAGAGAAAATGGTAATCGCGATAGTGATGCGCACCGAAAAGCTTGTTGGCCTGCTCGACCAGGTTCCGGTAGTGATCCCACACATCCTGCGGAGCGTCGAGCGCCGCGGCGCTGTCGGCGGCAATATCCATCTCAGTGGACGGATTGTCGGCCAGCTTCACGACTTTCAAATATTGGCCGGTGATCACCGGTGAATCCACCAGCGTATTCAGCGGAGCGGGCTGAAAGGAAATTTCGGTTTGGCCGTTCTCGTCGTTCGACGAGGCAATAGGTAGAGCTGTTCCATATTTCCAGTCGGCAGGAAGTTTCAAACTCGCAACGTAGGTGATTTCGTCCGTCTTCCAGCCCTTGGGATACAGGAGAACCTGATTCCAGCTGATCACTGCCATTTTGTCCGTAGCAGAAGATCCTGCGGAGAAACCGCCTTCGAAAGTTGCGGGAGAGAGAAAATCCAGATCGGCGTTCACCTCGTTCGTCCCCGGAGGAAGCTCAACGTGGATGGTGAACCCATCAAGCAGATCGCGGCGCCACTTCAGGGTGTGCCCGCCGGAGGTGAATTTCAACCCCGCCAGATCGATCACCGGCCCATCAGGAGCATGTTCGCCGGGAATCCACTTGGGGTAGTAAAGCGTCAACTCCGCGCCGCTGGCGGGAATCTTCAACGTGGCATGAAAAATCTTGCGGGGCGCGGAGCTCGCATCAACGGATAAAGTTACTGTCGGCCCAGCCGCACACCAGCCGGAAATTGCCAGCGGCAAAGGAAGGCAGAGCACTCCCAAAATTCTTGAGAGCTTCATCATTGAAGGCTCCTATGAAATTGCATGAAATTTAGAGATGAATCGAACCCACAGAGAACCCTAGACTATAGCAGCCGACCGAAGCAGCAGTACAGGGATGCATCTCCGCTGCTATCATTCCACGGTGTCGCGGCTCGGGAAATTCATCACCTTCGAAGGGCTTGACGGAACCGGCAAGAGCACGCAACTGCGCAAGCTCGCTGCGGCCTTGCGTGCGGCCGGTTGCAAGGTTGTGGAAACCCGCGAGCCAGGTGGAACCGCCACCGGCGAAAAGATTCGCCGCATTCTGCTTGATTCCAGGACAGAAGGGCTTTCACCGCTGGCGGAAATGGCGCTCATGTTCGCCTCTCGCGCACAACATATTGCGGAAGTGATTCAACCGGCGCTCGATCGCGGACACATTGTTCTCTGCGACCGGTTTACAGACTCGACCGAAGCCTACCAGGGCTATGGCCGCCATCTTGGCAGCGCAAACGTTCTCAAATTGCACGAGATTTTGTGCGGAGGTTTGCAGCCGGATTTGACTATCCTGCTCGATTTCGACCCGGCGATGAGCCTGAGCCGCGCACGCCGGCGAAATCAGTCTGGACTGCAGCGCGCGAAAAACAGCTCAAAGAAAAACGCGGCAAGCGCGCACGCCGACGAGAACCGTTTCGAGCAGCAGAACCGCAGCTTTTTCGCACGCGTGCACCAGGGTTACAGGGCGATTGCCACCAGAGAATCGCAAAGAGTCATACCCATCGATGCCAGTGGAACACCGGCTCAGACCCATCGGAAAATAATGGAAGCGCTAGAAAAAAGGTTGAAGCTTGTCTGCAGATAGGCTTTTTTAGGTGTAGGAACGAAAATGAGTTTTTCAGATTTTCACGGCAACCAGGAAACCGTTCATCGCCTGCGCGATATGGTGGCGCGAAACCGCTTTCCGCATGCGGTGATTCTTTCCGGCGCGCGCGGCTCGGGTAAATACACCCTGGCACTAATGCTGGCGCAGGCGCTGAACTGTCTCAATCCGACTGTCACCGATGGCCTGCCCGATTTTTGCGGCCAGTGCGCCAACTGCCGCCGCATCGCGCAATCCGCTGATCTCGATGCCCGCCTGGCCGAGGCCGTTGAAGCGCGCGAAGCCCTGCGCGAAACCGATAAAAAAGAAACTCGCTTATTTGTCCAGACTCACCCCGATGTACTCATCATTCCCCCTGATCCGCCGCAGATGATGATCAAGGTCGATCAGGTGCGCCGGGTGATCGAAACGATCTACTATCGTCCCTCCGAGGCCCGCGAGCGGGTTTACATCTTCACCGATTCCGCGTTCATGAAAGAAGCGGCAAATTCGCTGCTGAAAGTGCTGGAAGAGCCTCCCGAGTTCGCTACGATTTTCCTGCTTTCGGAAAACTCCGGAGAATTGCTCCCGACGATCCGTTCGCGAGCGATGGCGTTCACCCTCGAAGCGCTGCCGGTTGAGGAAGTCGATCGTCATCTGGCGAAGCATCGCCCGGAGTGGAAGCCCGCGCAGCGCGCGCTGGTTGCCCGACTGTGCGA
>JASHTD010000224.1 GCA_030040725.1 Candidatus Sulfotelmatobacter sp.
TTCTGAACATGCGCGAAGCGTGGTGAGGAACCTGCTTTTTCCCGGTGCTTAGAAACGTTGCCTCGAACGAAAATGCACGAACACAACTACTGGCTCACCACCGCAGAACTTCCCAAAGTGGATAGGGGCACGCTGCCAACCCGCGTTGACGTTGCCGTCATCGGTGCTGGGTTTACCGGTCTTTCTGCCGCGCGCACGCTCGTGAAACGCGGCGCGAAAATCGCTGTCCTTGAAAGCGAAACCATCGGATGGGGCGCCAGCTCCCGCAATGGCGGCATGGTGCTCACGGGCATGAAGCTGGGCGTCAATAAGCTGATCTCCATGTACGGGCGCGACCTCACCCGGCGCATGTATGCAGCTTCACTTGAGACGATCAATTGCGTCGAACAAATTACTCGCGAGGAAGCGATTGACTGCGACTTCTCGCGCTGCGGACATCTTGAAGTCGCCTGCAAGCAGAAGCATTTTGATGATTATGCCCGCCAGGCAGAAGTGATCGCGAGAGAGTTCAATCATCAACTGCGCGTCGTACAGAAAAATGAACTCAGCACCGAAATCGGCTCGAACATTTACTACGGTGGAATGGTCGATGAAGTCAGCGCTGGCCTCAATCCCGCGCGCTACGTTGCAGGACTCGGCCGTGCCGCCATCAAAGCCGGAGCCGGAATCTTCGAGCACAGTTGTGTCCAGGCAATGCAGCGCGAGTCACATCAAGGGGAATCAGGATGGAAAATCAGTACGTCGCGCGGCTCGCTTTGGGCCCGTGAGGTTCTTGTCGCCACCAGCGGCTACACCAGCAAAGCAACTCCCGCCTTGCAAAAGAAAATCATCCCAATCGGATCGTTCATTATCACCACCGAAATCCTGGCGAAAAAACTCGCCCGCGAACTCAGCCCGCGCAACCGCATGATCTATGACTCGAAAAATTATCTTTACTACTACCGGCTCACGCCCGATCGCCGCATGTTGTTCGGCGGCCGTGCCGCGTTCTTTCCTGAAAACGATCAGACCATCCGCCGCAGCGCCGAAATCCTGCGCCGGGGAATGATCGGCGTCTACCCGCAACTGCGCGAGACCAAAATCGACTACGTCTGGGGAGGCACCCTCGACTTCGCCTTTGACATCATGCCGCATGCCGGGCAGATCGACGGCTTATATTATGCCCTCGGCTATGCTGGGCACGGTGTCGCAATGGCGACGTGGCAGGGGCGGAAAATGGCCGAGTCAATTGCCGGAGATAAGCCCGACAATCCGTTCATCGGCATTCCGTTTCCCGGCGCCCCGCTCGGATTGTATAGTGGCAGGCCGTGGTTCCTGCCGTTCGCTGGAGTGTGGTACAAGTTTCTCGATTGGGTGAGCTGAGCTCGGGAGATTAACCTCGGCACACGCCTCCCTCAGCGTTTACCGCGCTGTCTTAGCGAGCGATGTAGTCCGAGAAGAAGTAGGCGAGCACTCCGAACAGCGCGAGTCCGGAGATGCCATATGCCGTCAGCACCCACGCGCCGCGGCCTGCAAAGTGCTTAGTGGTTAAGGATTGTGTTTGAGTGGGAACTGCAGTACTGCTAGGGGCCCGATCTTCCATACCAAGAAAACCTCCGACGGAAAGATCGTGGCGCAATTGTGGTTTGCGTCACGCCTGCCCGGCAAACGCGAGGCAGAACTATCTGACCGCAGATTTTACTACTGTTTGGCGGCAAAAAAGCGAAAAAATGTGAGGCTGATCACAGGCCAATGGTCGGGTAGTTCATCCTGCCTTTTGCTGCCGAGAGTACAACCCGTAGGTCATCCTTGACCATGGGCCGAATATTCCTGGAGCGTCGCCTTGGGATCGGCCGTCTCAGGCCTTACTATGTACATTATGCGTCGTTTTCTCCTGCTACTTCTTCTTGCTTCCGTGCCAGCCCTGCCCGTCGTTGCCCTGGGACAAACCGATTCCGCTCCCGGTTCTCCCATTCCGGCCCAGGCCAAGAAAGGCGCCGCGGCTGCCGACTCGGCAACCGAATCCGCATCCGTCCCGGCTCCCGAAGCCAAACACGACTATTCGCAGGAAGCCTTCGTTGTCGAGCAATATCGCACCACCCTGCGCTTCGAAAACGACGGCACCGGTCGCAAAGAGAGCGTCGTGCGTGTCCGCGTACAGAGCGAAGCCGGGGTACAGCAGTGGGGACAAATTCAGTTTGGCTACAACTCCGCCAACGAGCGCGTGGAGATTGGCTACGTCCGCGTAGTCAAAGCCGATGGCAGCATCGTCCGTGCAGGTGAGGACGCCGTCCAGGACCTGAGCACGCCCGTCGAACGCGAAGCTCCCGTCTACACCGACTATCGCCAGAAACACGTTACCGTCCCTGGGCTCCGGCCCGGTGAGCTGCTGGAATACGACATCGTCACGGTAATTCACACTCCGCTGGCTCCCGGCCAATTCTGGACCGAATACGATTTCGACAAAACCAACATCATGCTCGATGAAGAGCTCGATATCGATATTCCGGCCGACCGCCTGGTCAAACTGAAAAGCAAACCTGGCATGGATCCGAAAATCACCGAAGCCAACGGCCGCCGCGTCTACCACTGGACCAATTCTCATCTCCAGCGTGACGACGACACGAAAGACAGGAAGAAAAAGTGGAAGAGCCCAGATGACGAGCGCCCCGACGTTCAGCTCACCAGCTTTACGAGTTGGGAACAGATCGGTCGCTGGTACGCCTCGCTCGAAAAAGACCGCCGCGCAACTTCGCCCGAGGTCCGCGCTAAAGCCGAAGAGCTGACCAAAGGCCTCACTACTGACATGGACAAAATCGAGGCTCTTTACGATTACGTCGCCCGGAATTTCCGTTATGTCAGTCTGTCGCTTGGCTTGGGCCGCTATCAGCCGCACGCGGCTGCCGACGTGCTGCATGACCAGTACGGCGATTGCAAAGACAAGCACACGCTGCTCGCTTCGCTGCTCGAAGCCGAAGGCTTTCACGCGTCATCGGTTCTGATCAACTCCAGCCGCAAGCTCGATCCTGACATGCCTTCGCCCTCGCAATTCGATCACGTGATCACCATGCTGCCGTTGGGATCGGGCAAAGATCAGCAGGAAGTCTGGATGGATACGACCGCCGAGGTCGCGCCTTTTCGCCTGCTTGCTTATCCGTTGCGCGACAAGCTCGCCCTTGTGATTCCCGCGGACGGCGTGCCCCATCTCGAAAACACGCCCGCCGATACGCCCATGCCTGACATGGAAATTTCCGAGGTCGACGTAAAAATCAACCAGATCGGCAAGCTCGAAGCTCACGTGCATTACACCTTCCGCGGCGACGAAGAGCTGATGCTACGCTCCATCTTCCGCCGCGTGCCGGAGGCGCAGTGGCAGCGCGTCATCGAGAACGTGAACGCCGGCATGGGAGGCGAAATTTCTAACGTGAAGATTAGCGATCCGGCCGCGACTCGCGAGCCGTTCACCATGTCGTACGACATCGCGAAGCCAAATTATCTGGATTGGTCAAAGAAAAAATCGGATCTGACGTTACCGCTTTGCCAGTTCAATCTGCAGGATTTCGGCAACGGCGATGATATCGACCCCGCCGCCGATCCGTTGAAGCTCGGCCCTAAGGCGGAATACGTTTACCAAATCAAGCTCGATCTTCCCGCCAAATACACGGCGCAGGCGCCCCTGCCATTTTCTTTGAAGCGCGACTACGCCGACTATCAGGCCACCTACACACTGGATGGAACCACCCTCACCGCGAAGCGCACACTCGATATGCGCCAGAACGAGCTCCCCGTCGCGCGCGTCGAAGACTATGCCGCGTTTCGCCATGCAGTCATGTCCGATCTCGGCCAGGTTTTGTCGGTCGAAAACACAGTCGCCGGCACGCCTACTCCACCCGCCGACATGAAAGCCGACGACCTGATCGAAAGCGGGCGAGCCGCCATCGCCAGCGGCAATTTGCCGCTGGCCATCGAAGTTCTCAAGCGCGCCGCCGAAGTCGATCCTAAAAATAAATACGTCTGGAATACGCTGGCCGCAGCCTATCTCGGCATGCGCCAGAACGATGACGCCATCGCCGCGCTCAACAAGCAGATCGAAATCAATCCCTACGACGAGTACGCCTATAACGCGCTCGGCCGAGCCTATTGGCAGGAGCGCAAATACGATCAGGCTGCGACTGCGTTCAACAAGCAAATCGAGATCAATCCGCTCGACAAATTCGCTCACGCCGGCCTGGGATCGATGTACTCCGAGTGGCACAAGTACGACCTTGCCGCGCCAGAGCTCGAAAAAGCCGCCTCGCTCACCCCTGACAATGCCGAACTGCAAGTGAGCCTTGGCGACGCTTATTTGAATCTCGGTCAGGACGAGAAGGCCCTTGCTACTTTCGACCACGCCATTGAAATTTCAGCCACGCCTCTTGTCTGGAACAACATCGCCTACCAGTTATCGCTGAAGGGCGCGCACCTCGACCGCGCGCAGCAATATGCGGAATCGGCGGTCTCAGCCACGACTGCGGCGCTGCGCAACCTGTCGCTCGACCGGCTCACGCAGCAGGACCTCACGCTGGTGCCCTCGCTCATCGCCTACTGGGACACGCTGGGCTGGGTTTACTTCAGCAAAGGCGAATATGACAACGCCGAAAAATATGTGGCCGCTGCTTGGGAGCTCGGCGAGCACGGTGAAGTCGGCGATCATCTCGGCCAGATCTACGAGAAAGAAGGTAAGAAAGATCGAGCGCTCGCAACCTACGAACTCGCGCAAGCCGGATTGCGCCCGATCCCAGAAACGCAGGGAAAAATCGATGCGCTGCTTAAAAGCGATCGCAATCTCAAGCCAAACGGCAAGAACGCGAGAGAGCAATTGCAGTCGTTGCGCACGGTCGATTTGGGCAAAGCCAACGAAACCGGCACCGCCGATTTCTTTGTTCTTCTCAGCGGCGGGGCCGGGACGCCGGCCAGAGCCGAAGCCGTGAAGTTCGTCGGCGGCGATGAAAAGCTGAAGGTCTTTACCGGCGCGATCCGCACCGCCGAATACCGGCTGATATTTCCGGACGACACGCCGGTGAAAATCCTGCGCCGCGGAACTCTCTTTTGCTCGACCGCCACCGGCGATTGCATGTTCGTGCTAATGCTGCCGGATGACGTGAGAACGGTGGACTGACGTGGGCTCGAAGCTTGCCGTCGAGGTCAACAAGCACTGCAAAATATTGCATCTTGACGGTTTATATAAATCGAGGGACAATCCGTTGCCTTTGGTCGGTAGCCATTTGGAACCTCCCCTTCACGCTGAGGCTCGGGCGGCGTTCGGCTCCAGCAAGGCCTGGTTTCGAGCCTTCCTTTCGCCGTGACTGGCGTGGCCTCGGGCTATACGGTAGCCCGGAACAGAGGCGGTCCCGCAGAGGAGACATCATGGAAAAACTCGGAGCAACAAGAACACCCTGCATCGTAATTGCTCTTTTCATTGCGACCGCAATCGCATCATCAGGGCAAACTTTTAAAACGCTGGCGAGTTTCGATGGAACCAATGGCGGCGGTCCTTTGTACGTAACTCTCGTTCAAGGCGCGAACGGGAAGTTTTTCGGGACAACAAGCGGGGACGGCGCCAATGATGGTGGTACAGTCTTTGAAGTCAGTCCCGCGGGCAAGATCACGCCACTGTACAACTTTTGCTCTCAGGCCGAGTGTACCGATGGCTATCAGCCATACGCGGGAGTGGCGCTAGCCACGAACGGAAACTTTTATGGAACCACCGTCTCGGGCGGAAGCACTGGATACGGCGCTGTCTTCGAAATCACCCCGGCCGGCAAGCATACGACGATCTACAGTTTCTGCTACACAAGCTCCATTTGTACTTCCCCTGGCTATAACCCCCACGCAGGGGTTACGCAGGGGAGCAACGGCAACTTCTATGGAACAACTTTTCAAGGCAGCGGCAATGATATGTACAACGACGGCGCGATCTACGAAATCACAGGCGCCGGCCAGCTCGGAGCAGCCTACAACTTCGATATTTACGACGGCGATGGCGGCGCAGCGTCCGGTCCGCTGGTGCAGGCCAGCAATGGCGACATCTATGGAACGACTGAAGGCGGCGGGACGAACTTCTACGGCGCCGTTTTCCGGGCGACCCCGGCTCTTAGCGTGACCACACTTTACAGTTTCTGCTCCCTGTCGAATTGCAGCGATGGTCAAGAACCGATTGGCGGCGTAGTGCAGGCCAGCAGCAACGGCGATTTCTACGGCACCACTGCCTACGGCGGCACGAACGGCGACGGCACTGTCTTTAAAATCACTCCTGCCGGGACACTAACCACACTCTACAGCTTTTGCTCTCAAGCACTTTGCGCCGATGGAGGGATTCCGCAGGCAGGTCTGGTGCAGGCCACCGATGGTAATTTTTATGGCGTCACCACGAGTTTCGGGAGCAACGGCTCAGGCACGCTTTTTCGAATCACCCCAGCCGGAAACTTAAAAGTGCTTCACACCTTCTGCTCCGAAGCCAACTGCGCCGACGGAAACTCCGCAACCGGGGCGCCGATGCAAGCCACCAACGGTAACCTCTACGGAACGACGGACGGGGGCGGGACCAGCGGCGTGGGCACGATCTACCGCTGGTCGACGGGTCTGGCCCCGTTTATCGAAACGATCCCCACCTCTGGCAAAGTTGGTGCAAAGGCCACGATTCTGGGGAACAATCTGGCGGGCGCAACCAGCGTCACCTTCAATGGCACAGCGGCAAACACGTTTACAGCCGCAGCCAACGAGATCGAGGTAGAAGTGCCAGCTGGCGCAACCACCGGCACCGTTCAAGTCGTAACTTCAAGCGGAACGCTCAACAGCAACGTTCCATTCCGGGTGGTGCCTTGAGGTGAGTGGAGCGAGGACGAAGGCCTTACTCTTGGCGAGACGAGTTTATTTACGACGGTTTTTTGCTGACTGCTAGTTATAAGATCAGTTGTTACGCGTCGCTCGCTCGTACGCCGCCGCCAACCCTAGCACCAGATCTTCTCGCCACTGGGGTCCCGCAATCTGCAACCCGATCGGCAGACCGGCCATCGTTACGCCGCACGGCACAGAAATCGCCGGCAATCCCCAAACATTAAATGGGCGCGTATTTCGCAGCAGGGTCAGTTCCGCCGGACGCAGCGCTGCCGGATCTTTTTTCAGATCGGCTATCTTCGGCGCAGGAATCGGCGTGGTTGGCGTAACCAGCAA
>JASHTD010000344.1 GCA_030040725.1 Candidatus Sulfotelmatobacter sp.
GCATCAGTACACGGATTCGCTGCAGAAAGAGCTCGATTTGAATTTCGAAGATGCCGAAAAGCTGAAGCTGGGAGAAAAAGTAGGAACCGTCAGTGAAGACGCGAAGACGCCGATTCTGCAGCAGGTGACGGAAATCATCGTTCTTGAAATTCAGAAGACGTTCGACTTCTTCCGCGCCAGCGCGGCGGGAGAGCACATTGAAAAGATTTACCTCGCCGGAGGCTCGGCGAAGGTTCCGGGGCTGATGGAAGCATTGCGGCAGGAGTTTTCGATGCCGGTGGAATTGCTGAATCCGTTCCAGCGGGTCGTGCCCCCGACCGAGGGCCCGGGAGTGGAACTGGTGGAGCAGAATCCAGGCCAGCTGGCGGTTGCCGTGGGCTTGGCTTTGAGGAGCTTTGAATCCCTATGATCAAAATCAACCTGCTCGAAACCGCTAAGGGGAAAAAGCGCACCGGCGGCAGTGCGGTGCCCGCTCTGCCCACGATGGAAATGGGCGACATGGGCTCGCCCAAGCTGAAAGTCCTGATCGTGGTCGTGCTCGTGGGACTGTTGAATTACGGCTACTGGCACCGGCTGGATACGCAATCCAAGACCATCGCCGCACAGATGCAGGCTGCCGAGCAGAAGAATCGCGAACTAAGTGATGTGAAGGCGCGATTCCTGGAGCGGCAGAGACAGGCCGACGCTTATAAGCGCCGCGTGGATGTGATCGACCAGCTGCGCAATGCCCAAACCGGCCCGGTCAATCTACTCGCCATGCTGGGGCAAACCGTCAACGACACGGAAGCCGTGTGGCTGCGCAAGATGGATGACACCGGCCCGTCGGTAACCCTCGACGGAACCGCTCTGAGCACGGATGCCGTAGCAAACCTGATCGGCAATCTGCAGAAGACGGGCTTTTTCAAGAGCGTCGAAATCAAGGAAACCTTTCAGGACGATCAGATTAAAGACATGCAAGCCTTCCAGTTCACTCTGACTTGCGAGAAGGGGAAGTCGTAGAGGCAGACCTATGGCAACGAACTTTAGCGAACTTTCGGGGCTGAAACAGTGGGGAGCGTTGATCGCCGGAGCGGCCTTGCTGAGCGCTGGGTTGTACTACACGGTGTTCAAGAGCAAAAGCGACCAGAACGCCGTAGCCCAGCACACGGTACAGGAAAAGGTCCGGGAGAACAACGAGCTGGAGTCTTACCGCCCCAAGCTCAAGGACATGGAACGGCAACTGGCCAACTTGAAACAGCAGCTGGATATCGAGCGGCGCATTGTTCCTGATGAAAAACAGGAAGATGCCTTCATCGAGTCGATGAACAGCGAAGCCCAGAAGGCGGGCATCGAGCTGCGGCGCTACGTCGCCATGCCGGTGAGCGCGAAAGAGTACTACACAGAAGTCCCGTTCCAGATGGAACTGGATGGTCCTTACTACTCCATGCTGAACTTCTTCGACCGGGTAAGCAAATTGGAGCGCATTGTCAACGTCAGCAGCTTGCTGGTTTCCTCAACCAGAAACGCGAGCGATGCCAAGGTGAAACACACGTACCAGTATGCCCCGAACGAAAGTGTGGTAGCGAGCTTTACGGCAACAACATTTTATAGCCATGACTTGAATGCGGCGCCTGCAACCAAGCCGGGGGCCGTGAAGCAATAGGAAATGCTTATGAAGCTAACCAAAGGCATTTTGGCAGCGGTACTGATGGCGGGCGGAGCCTGGGCACAGAATCCGAACATCGTCAATAACGTGCAGAACCAGATGACAGCCGTGCATCAGCAACAAGCTGCGGATTCCAGCGCCGCGCTGGGGATCGAGTCGACTCCCGCGAACGGACAAGCGAAGAAGCCGTCGCCAGTCGCTTCTGCACCGGCCGTCAAACCCGTGTCTGCTCCGATGGCGAAGTCGGCAACTGCGGCCAAGCCAGTTAGCGCGGCCGTGCAGCCAGCTAAAACTACGGCCTCTAAGACAGTTTCGGAGTCGGCCTCGAACAACAAACTCGAGAATGTGAAGGTGATTCGCCACGCCGATAACGTTCAGATCGAACTGGCCACTCGCGAGGCAGTCACGCCCACGGTAGACAAGCTCACTTCGCCCGATCGAGTCGTCATCCAATTGCCGGCGACGGCCATGGCGACCGAGAAGAGCAAGATTGCAATCGGCGAAGCCGGCATCGAGAGCGTGCGCATTGGCGTGAACGGAAAGACCCCGCCGACCACCAGCGTAGTCGTCGATCTTGACCATGCCATTAATTATGAAATCTCAGCAGGACCATCGGACAAACTGGTTTTGACGCTGCACGTGCCGGGCGCAACGCAAGTTGCAACGGCGCAAGTTGCAACCAAGCAAGCGGCCGCGAAGCCGGTTGCAACTAAGACCGCTGCCGTCCCTGCCGTTGCCAAAGTTCAGCCGACGCAAAAAGCCGGGGAAAAGCCCGCGCCAACTCCTCCCGCAATGTCTGGCAAGAAGGCGCCAGTCGCGGTAGCCATAGTCGCCGCGCCGAAGCCGAATGAAACGAAAGTAGAGAAGGTACCCGCGCAAACGGCAAAGGGGACTATCGTTCCGCCGGCTCAGCAGGTAGCAGTTGCGGCGAAGCCCGTAATTACAAAGGCGCCAGCAGCGGAGCCGAAAGCTGAGAAAGTTACGATTGCGGCCTCAAAAGAGGCGCCACACCCCGCCGCTGCTCAGTCTTCGAGCGGTCCGGCTGATGGCAAACTGGCGCCAATCGGCGCGACGGCAGACGCTGCCCCGAAGCCCGAAGATAAGAAATGGGCGATGAACGGCAAGCGCGATCCGTTCTTCAGCCCGGTTGTGCAGCAGACCTCTGGTTCAGGCTGCTCGACGGGCAAGAAATGCCTCGAGATCGGGCAGATCAATGTGCGGGGCATCGTGAAATCACAAGACGGATTCATTGCGGTCGTCACCAACAGCCTCAACAAGGCCTATTTCCTGCATGAGAACGACCCCGTCTTCAACGGGTTCGTACTGCGAATTACCGGAGACTCGGTAGTGTTCCAGGAAACATACCAGGATAAGTTGGGCAAGCCAGTTACGAGGGAAGTGACCAAGACAGTTGTAGCTCCGGCAGTCTAATCGCAAGTATCGGCTTGCCGGAAAGCGCGATAGATAGCAAATCGAGTTCACAGAAGGACGCGCGGGTCAGGCCCGCGAGTTGGGGAGAGGCGAAATGCGAAAGCAACTGCTGAATACAATCCTGTTGTTCACGCTGCTCGGACTGGCAGCTTCCGCCCAGACGCCGGGCACACAACCGGCAACTCAGGCGAGCCAGCTGCGGCACGTGAGTGTCGTGCGCGGGGCGGACGAGATCCGCGTTCAGATCAGCGCTCAAGGCGCCGTGACGCCTAAAGTGAGCACTGCCGACTCGCCCGCGCGCGTGATTGTGGATCTGCCCGACACCTCGATGGTGGCGCGGCTGAGCCGCATCCCGGTGGGCAGCAATGGGGTCAAAGCAGTGCGCGTCGGCGTGGACGGCCACCATCCTCCGACCGCTCGCATTGTGGTTGACCTGGAGCAGGCCTGCCGCTACGAGCTGAACACCGC
>JASHTD010000225.1 GCA_030040725.1 Candidatus Sulfotelmatobacter sp.
GATGAACGCTTCCCTCTCGTCGATTTGGAGCAATGCGCAGCCCGCGCTTGCCGGCCTGAACGCCGGCGAATGGGCGCTGCTGATCGTCTTCGCGGCGACGCTGCTTGTCCTGGTAAAGCTGCCGCAGCGCTACTTCGCCATCTGGACGGCAGGCTGGGCGCTGCTGGTCGGTTCGCGTTTCGTCGGCATTTGTGGCCCTGCGCTGCAGGTTCCTGCGCGTTTCATCCCCGCGATTGAGCAGTCGACATTCGTCCTGGCGGTCGGCCTTTTCGCCGGGGCAATTTTTCTTTATATCAGCGAGCGCAATCTGCTGGCTCCGCTTGCCGCGATAACCGTCAGCGTCGCCGGTTTTGCGATTGCACGCGTATTTCTGTGGCCGGCTTCGCTGCCCTTGCGCTTCGCCCTGGAAGTCGCCTATCGCATCGTGCTTCTGGTAGCAGTGATCGCTTTAGTAAACGCACGCCGAGGCCGCTGGGAACCGCGCGCCTGGCTGCTCGCGGCCTGCCTGCTGGCGGAACATCTCAATTGGCCACTTGTCACGAACGTTATTCCCAACGAAGTTTCTGCCGTGGCTGAGATCGTGCTCGGAGTCAGCATGCTTCTGGTGGTCTTCGCGGAAGCGCGCGCCCACGAGCAGCGCCTCGCGGTATTGCAGGTCATTACCGCGAGCACTGTGCTCGCTCAGCAGCAGGGCGGCATGATGCAGGACGCCCTGACCGCTCTGCAGAAGGTCACAAGAAGCAAAGCTGCCTGGTTTCGCTTGATCGAAGGCGCTCACCTGGTGGCGACCCATGCCGTTGGAGTCTCCACTGACTTTTTGCGCGATGCCGGTGTCACCGAGTTGAACGAGACGGTATCGCAGGTAATGCAGCGGGGCAAGCCGGTCTCCGCACACCGGGCAGGAGCACCTCCAGAAGATCCCGAACAGCTGAAGGCGGAAAAGGTTCTGTGGCTGGTCATGGTTCCGGTTTCCGGAAAGAAGTCGCCGATCGGGCTGATAATTCTTGGTAGTTCGGCTGCGAAAAAACTAACCACCGAGGAAATTGAATTTCTCGATACCTGCGGCCGTCAGCTGGGAATCGCGATTGAGAATTTCCGTCTGCAGGAGCAGGCGTTGCGCTCGCAACGGCAGTGGCGCAACACTTTCGATTCTGTCCACGACATCATCGTGGCCCACGATGCCGAATTCCGCATCATTAAGGCCAATCAGGTCCTGCTCGAGCAATTGCAAATGGCTTCAGCCGATGTAATCGGCAGCACCTGTGAGTCGGTTTTGCCGCACAAGTTTGGCGAGTGGACCGGATGCCCCTATTGCGCACGCGGAGGCAATGAGGAAATCACGGAAGGGGCCGACCCCTGCTTCGGCGGATTTTCCACCGTCTCCACCTCTTCGTATACAGAGCAGGGAAGCAAGCAAAAAGGGACCATCCACATCGTTCGCGACATCACCGATCGCCGTTCCGCCGAAGAAAAATACCGTCTCCTGTTCGAGCAGGTTCAGGAAGGCGTGTATGTCGCCACTCCGAGCGGTCGCGTGCTCGATTGCAACGATGCCTTTCTTCATATGCTGGGATACGAAACTCGTGAAGAGTTGCTGGCCCTGAACCTCGAAGAAGATATCCGTGTGGACGCAGCGCAACGGGATGCTTTCCGCCGTGCGATCGAACAGCAGAGCTATGTGCGCAATTTCGAAGTCACTATGCGGCGCAAGAACGGAACCTTGCTGCTTGCTGCCGAGAGCAGTTTCGCCACCCGCGATGGCGCCGGTAGAGTCGAGCGCTTTCAGGGGTTTGTTCTCGACGTAACCGAAAAGCGCCGCACCGAAGATGAAATGCGCCGCCGCAACCGGGAATTGAATGCCCTCAATGCCATGGCGGTTGTCGCCACCCAGTCATTCGATCTGGATGAAATTCTGAACCTGACTCTGCGCCAGGTCGTTTCCTTGTTCGGCGCGGAGAGCGGCGCAGTCTACCTGTCTGATTCTGACTCCCCGACGTTCCGCCGCCGCGCCGCCTGGGGGCCGCGCAGCCGCGACAAATCGCGTCCCGCGGAGGTCAGCTTTGCCGAAGGCTTCGGCGATCTGGTTATGCGCTCGCGCGCCGAGGTTCTCACTGCCGAGTATCTCCCTCACCTGACCGGAGCCGTCAAAGATTTCATTTGCTCCGACAGCGATGGTTCCTGGATCTGGGTTCTCTTCTGGGGCAAGGACAATCCAATCGGCATCATGGGGCTGCGCAGCTATGCCGAATGTCAATATTCCAGCTCAGAAGAAAACCTCATGGTCGCCATCAGCCGGCAATTGGCTACGACTATCGAAAAGGTTCGGCTTTACGAGGAAACCTGCAAGGCTTATGAGGATTTGCGCCGCACACAGGAACAACTGCTGCAGAGCGAAAAGATGTCCGCCGTCGGTCAGTTGATCGCCGGCGTTGCCCACGAACTCAACAATCCCCTCACCGCGATCCTCGGCTATGCGCAGTTGCTCGAAAGTGAAGGTCTCGACGAGCGGGCCAAGGACTACGTAGGCAAGATGTTCAAACAGGCACAACGCACCCATCGCGTGGTACAGAATCTTCTGTCCTTCGCGCGACAACGCAAGCCGGAACGTTCGGAAGTGGACATCAGAAAGGTTTTGGAAGAAACTCTCGCGCTCCGCGATTACGATCTGAAGGTCAACAATATTGCGGTGGAAAAGGATCTCACAGCTGAGCCCTCGGTGGTGGTCGCCGATACACATCAGATCGAGCAGGTGTTCCTCAACATCATCAACAATGCTGTCGACGCCATCCTCGAAACCGGACGAGCGGGTACGCTGAAGATTCGTGTGTACTGCCGGAAGGGCGATGTCTGCACACAGTTCACCGATGACGGCATCGGAATCAAAGACCCGAAGAGAATTTTTGACCCGTTCTATACGACGAAGAATGTAGGAAAAGGCACCGGCCTGGGCCTGAGCATCTGCTACGGCATCGTCAAGGAACACGGTGGCGATATCACCGCTCATAATGCATCCGAGGGTGGCGCGGTGATCGAGGTGCGCCTGCCTCTGGTCGTGGCTGAGAAAGCCGTCCAGGAAAATTTGCCGGCTTCCACCGCAGCGCACCGCGAAGGGGCGATTCAGGGCCGCGTGCTTCTGGTGGAGGAAGAAGAATCGGTGCTCGAGTTCGAGCGCGACGTGCTCATGGGCGCAGGAGCCAATGTCGTTACGGCTGCGAGAAGCGAAGACATTAAAACTCGCTTACTCTCCGAGCCCTTCGACGCCATTATCATGAGCGGAAAAATGCCATCCGACTGGCATGCCAAAGAAGCTTTCCTCTGGCTCCAGCAGCATTGCTCAAACATGGAACATCGTGTGCTGTTTACCTTTTCCAACGGAGTTGAACAGGGCAAGGGCGACGATCGCGCGTTCCTTCAAGAGAACAATGTACCGTTCCTGGTGAAACCTTTTGAAGTAGCCGATCTGATTGCCCAGGCAAGGCGCCTTCTGCAGAAGGCGCAAGCGGCGGCGGCATCGTCGGAATAATCCCACCTTCGCTCGAGGCAAGCTCGAATCTCTTGGTTTCACATCACAGACTCGGTTTTCCGTCCCACATATAATCCGCTGATGGCATCTTCAAGTACCGCGTTAGATCTTCCCACAATTTCTGCGCCCCCATCGGCTCCGTCGTTCTGGCGCCGCGAAGCCAGCGCGATAAAACAGGGAATTAAAACCGGACTCGCCGGCACCATCACCTATGCCATCTATGCTGGGTGGCATTTGCCGCAAGGCTATTGGGCCGTGTTCGCAGCTCTGCTCGTAACCCAGGCCAATGTCGGAGCGTCGTGGAGAGCCGCTCTTTACCGCACCATCGGATCGACTAGCGGAGCCATCGCTGCAGCCTTGCTTCTCCCTTTAATGGGAACCGGTGCAGCTCAGGCCGGAATCTCCCTCTTCATTTTGGGCTCGTTCTTTGCATATCTCACCGCCTTGCATCCGAGCTTCACCGCGGCAGGATTCACCGCCGCCCTGATTCTGGTCTTCGGTGGAATCCAGGAACCCTGGCATGTGGCGTGGCTTCGCGTCGCTTATACGCTGCTCGGTGCCATGGTCGCGTTCGCGGTAAGCGCCCTTCTTTGGCCGGTGCAGGCGCGCATCAGCTTGCGCAATAAAATGGCCACCATTCTCCAGGGCGCGGGCGCCCTCTACAGCGCCGTGACGGCTGCGGCTTTACAGGGTCTGCACAATGAAGAGGAAGTTCGCGCCATCGAGAAGCGGTTGCACGATCTTCGTCGCGGAGTTACGCAGCAGATGCAGGAGGCTCGCGGCGAACTGCGGTTCACGCGCTTCAATGAAGGCGCTTTTCAGGCTTTCGTCGATCAGGCCGATCAGGTTCGCCGCCGGCTCACCGCGATGGCCGAAGACAGCAGCCTGTACGTGCAGGCGCGCGTACAGCCTCAACTCGTACCGTCCCTTCCTAAGTTAGCCGCTTGTTCGATTCGCGCGTTTTCTGATCTGAGTGCAACTCTGCGTGCCCCGGGCAGGGAATTGCCTGCTGTCAACGATCTGGAGCAGGCCGTCCGCAATCTCGATTCCGATCTCGCCCGGCTGCGCGAAAAACGCGCCACTGCACCCTTCGCGCTCGACCGCATGTTGCCCTTCTGGTCGTTTGTCTTCAATATGCGGGAAATGGCACAGGATTTGCGCCAGCTCAGATCACTGCTCGCCGACCTGTAGATAGTGGACCCAGGGAGTGGCTCAGTTTGAATTTTTGCCGCTGATGCGTTATCCCGAACGGCCCGCGCTTTTGTCAGCGGGCGGAGGGATCTCGCGTGAGTCGCCGCGCCTTTTCGCGCGGGATCCATCGCTCCGCCCGAAAAGCAACTTTCGCTCGGATGACGCAGCCGAAACGATGATGGCTAAAATTTCAAACTGAGCTACTGCGGAACCCAGAAAGGTTTTGACCCACTGCGCGTTCAGTCATGTGGCGCCTTACTCATGCTTTTGGTCCGTCTCATTGTTTAGCTGACGCATTGTGCAGCTGCCAACTGCTTCCCCAAGAGATTTCAAGAAGTTTTCGCCCATGCTATTCAATTTCTGCTCCAGCCGCGCGGTGCAGTCGCAGTTGCCGCAAGCCCACGTTTCGGAACCATTTTCATCGCGGCACTGGCGCCGGTCGTGGGCATCCTGCACTTTCACAACATCAAAATATTCCTCCCAGTAAGGGCGTTCTTCCAGCAGCGGAGTGGGACAATAGCAGACTTCCACCCAGCGCACCGTCTGGTCTGCGCAGATTCGGGCCTCGCTCATGTTGCGCAGATACTCGCCCTCGGCAACCGAGCCCCGGCCAAGACTCTCATCTTCAATCGCGCGCCGGAGACTTTTCTCGCAACCGGCTCTTACGCGCGCCCGCACCAGGTAACGCATACTGATCTCTCTTTTATTGCAGTCCCGCCTGCGCCAGCATTTCCAGAAATTGCTTCTGCGTCCGCATGTCGATGGACTGAGCCACCAGCTTACCAGCGCGGTCGTAAACGAAGCTTTTGGGAATCCCCTCAATCCGGAATTCCTCGTTCACCTTTCGTCCCGGATCGAGCAGTACCGGATACCTGATGTTACGCTCCGCCAAAAACTTGTTGACCTTTGCCGCATCTTCATCGGAAATTGCCAGCACCACAAAACCCTGCGCCTTGAATTTTTCGTAGAGGCCTTCCAGATCGGGCATTTCCTTTCGGCACGGAGGGCACCATGTCGCCCAGAAATTCACCAGCACCACCTTGCCGCGCAGATCTTTCAATTGCCATGTCTTGCCCTGCAAGTCTTGCAAAGCAAAATCCGCCTGCTGACGCTTGACATCGTCAGCCTCCAGTTCGTTCATCGCAGCGGCAAACTCCGGAGAATCAAGCGCCGCCGTCACATGTTCGTATCGAACGAGCGAGGCCAGTTCGAGATAAAGCGAATCCGGATGGCCGTCCTTTGCCGGCTGCGGCTGCTCTCGCAAAGCCGCCACGAGGGTCGTCGCGACCTCCTGCAAAGTGTCATGGCCGAAATCTCCCTCGGTCGAGAGATTTGCCAGCTCGCCGGCCAGCCTGAGCTTGTTGGGAGTAATCGGAAGCTGCCGGATCGTCAGCGCCAGGTCGCGGGTCGTGCGCGCTCGCACGTCATCCGGTAGCTTCCGGAGGCCGCTGATTTGATCGACGATCGGTTTTTCCTGATCGCTCCAGACGACCTTGTCTTCGGCGGCATAGGCCTGAAAACGATTAGCACTCGAAGTTGCTATAAAGCCCAGAAGGAAAATGAGCGCCAGAGCTTGCCGCAAAGGAGGGAACATGAAAGCAGCTTACATGACCGGATTTAAGCGGGCTAGCTAAAAATCCTCGTCAGATAAACATCTCGTCCTGCGGCACGGGCCGACGTGCCTCACGGTTGCGCCCGTTCTTACGGGCGCGTCCGGCGAAGAAATATTCAACTCCTGCCGCGACGCCTTGAATCATGCCGGAGAATTGCCGAACCGGTGACATCACCGTTTTCTGTACCACATCCGACGTTTGTTCGACTCGGTCGAAGGTGCGGGTAAGCATTTCGTCTGCACGTATGATCTGCAGCCGTGCCCGGTCCACCACGTCGCTTACCGTCGCGTCCACTCGCTGAATTTCCTCGCGCAAACTGGCACTGGTTTCTTTGATGTTCGCAACAATCGCCGCAATGTTGGGCTTGATTTCTGACAACGTGGCTTGTGCAGTATCGATTGTTGGTAACACCTTGGTCTTGACTTCGTCGGCCAGTGATTCGACCCGTGCGCTGGTTTTCCGCATGGAAAGATACATTGCTGCGAGCAGACCCGCTTGCAGCAGAATTGCCGCTGCGGTTAGCGCGATAAATACGATGAGCAGGTTATCCATAAAGCGTTCTCACAACGCGATCTGCCAGGCTGGCGAAACGATGCCGAGCTCACCTCACTTAACACTTAGAGATTTTTTGACGCTCCCGAGTCCCCGGCGGTCGCTTCCTGGTACGCCTGACGCCCGGCTTCATAAGCGGCGCGGAACTGATCCTTCTGCTGATTCACCACATCGCGGCTTCGATCCACCCACTCCGAAGCCTGCTCACGCGCCTGCCGCGCACGGTCCTTCACGTAGTCGCGCCCTTCTTCGGCCTTCGAGCGCAGCACTTCACGCATTTCGTTGCCCGCCCGGGGCGCATACAAAATCCCTACTACGGCGCCTACACCTAATCCCGCCAGAAACCATACAAAGCCGTTTCCCTCGCGATCCGACATATCCGACACCTCCGCCTCTCAATGAGTCGATGGTAGCACCCTGTATGGTGGAAATACAATTACAGCGGAACCTGCAAATCTGGGGCGGAAATGATTCATGGCGAGTCGTTCGTATGCAGGCTCGTATGCAAACAAACAGGCCCGACTCCCTGCAGAACCTCGCGGCCGGATGAAAGTTACTTTTGGGTTGGTGGGGTTGTCGGAACCGGGGCAGGCTGAGTTTTCACGGGGGCGCTTTTTACTCCCTGCAATACCGACTTCGGCCCGCTGTGCTTGATGGCGTTGATTGAGAGCGTCACCGATGTCAGCATGAATATCACAGCCGAGGCTGTGGTCGCCCTCGAAAGCCCGGTAGCTGCGCCACGTGGACCAAAGGCCGCTTGACTGCCTTGACCGCCGAAGGCGGCGGAGATGTCTCCTGCGCTTCCGCTTTGCAGCAAAACCACCACAATCAGGAACAGAGAAACTATGATGTGCACCACATAAATGAGATAGATCAGCATGGAATCAACGAATCCTAATTCTTGGAATCAGTCTTCTCAGAACGAAGCTTGTCAAAACGAAACCCGAGAAACCTATGGTGCGGAAGGGGGGATTTGAACCCCCACGCCTTTCGGCGCCACCCCCTCAAGATGGTGTGTCTGCCAGTTCCACCACTTCCGCACGGATGTGAAACGAACCATCAGGGGAAGTTTCGATTATAGCAGAGGCCCTCGCGAACGACGCCAAGCGCAGGGCACTGTCGCATTTGAAGTTTTCCTGTTGACGCGTCATCCCGAATGCCCGCGCCTTCACCAGCGGGGCGAGAGCCTGCCCTGAGCGACCCGAGAAACGAGGGGAGTCGAATGGGGGATCTCGCGCGGCTCTGCTCAGGAATTCGGCAGAGTTCATGGGCAGACGAAACGAATGTTTTCAGTCTCCCGAGGGCAGCAGCATATCGTCCGCTCGCTGCTCGATCGGAACCGCGATTGGAACCGTAAGATGCGGGCACTCCCCGAGGATTGGCTGGCACGCCGTGCTCGGTCCCTGCTCGGGCCGCACCAGCGGTTCAAGCCCGCTGAATTGCTCCGCTTCGGTCGATCCCTTGAGTGCGGTGGTCGATGCCAATCCTCCGCTGATGACCTGCTGCACCTGATCGAAGTATCCTGTTCCCACAAAACGCTGGTGTTTTACGGCCGCGTAGCCGTACTCAGTTTCCCGGCTGAATTCTTTTTCCTGCAGACGGGAATACGCGGTCATTCCCGAAAGTTTGTAGCCCCGCGCCAATTCGAACATGCTGAGGTTGAGAGCATGGAAGCCGGCGAGCGTAACAAACTGAAACTTGTATCCCATGCGCGCCAGTTCCGGTTGAAAGCGCGCAATCGTTGGTTCATCGAGTTTCTTACGCCAGTTAAAACTCGGCGAGCAATTGTAAGCCAGCATTTTCTCCGGATATTTCTCGTGAATCGCATCGGCGAACTGCTGCGCCTCTGCGAGATCGGGATGCGAAGTCTCGCACCACAGCAAATCGGCGTAGGGCGCGTATGCCAGGCCGCGGGCAATCGCCGATTCGATGCCCCCGCGAATCCGGAAGAAACCTTCGCTCGTGCGTTCCCCCCTGCAGAAAGTGCGATCACGCAGATCGATATCGCTGGTCAGCAGATTCGCGCTGTCCGCATCGGTTCGTGCCATCACCAGCGTAGGCACGCCCATGACGTCACTTGCTAGTCGTGCTGCGATTAGCTTCTGCACCGCTTCGCCGGTGGGAACCAGAACCTTGCCTCCCAGATGTCCGCACTTTTTGGCCGACGAAAGCTGATCTTCGAAGTGTACGCATGCTGCGCCTGCTTCAATCATCGCCTTCATCAATTCGAACGCATTCAATGTTCCCCCGAATCCGGCTTCCGCATCCGCCACCAGCGGAGCGAACCAGGTTTCTGCCGGTGCAACCTTTCCTTCCGCATGATGCAGCTGATCTGCCCGCTGCAGCGCGCTGTTGATGCGCCGGCACAGGTTCGGAACGCTGTCGGCAGGGTAGAGGCTTTGGTCGGGATACATCTGTCCCGCGTTATTGGCGTCGGCCGCTGCCTGCCAGCCGCTCACGTAGATGGCTTTTAGCCCGGCCTGAACCTGCTGCACCGCCTGGTTGCCGGTGACCGCGCCGAGCGCCTTTACGTACGATTCGTTCTTCAACAATTCCCACAGCCGCTCTGCCCCCAACCGCGCCAGGGTGTGTTCGATGGCGATCGATCCCCGCAGCCGTAACACATCCTCGGCAGTGTAGGCACGCTCAATGCCCTTCCATCGCGGATTATTCGCCCACTCGTAGTTCAGGCAATCCGCCGCTAAAGCATATTGCGCGGTTCGTTCACTACCGACTGCGGATGCGAAAGTTTGGGTCATATGGTTTGGTTGGTTTGGCTGCACGGGCATTTGTCTTTACTCCTTCTTGAGCTCGTTGTGTTCAATATTATGAACACATGATCGACATACTGGCGCAGCGTAATTGAGTCTCAATTGGCGGTCAAGCCGGTTGTTCAGTATAATGAACATACATTCATTTAATTGGCTTGCTACAGGATTGGCTGGAACCACCTCATGAAAGCGTCCCCCGAAGCTCCATCGGTTGCAGTAGAACGCGCTTTGACCATGCTCGAGACCGTCGCTCAATCCTCGGAAGGACTGAGCAATGCCGAGATCAGCCGCAAGCTTGGGATTCCTAAGAGTTCCGCCAGCTACATCCTTCGCACCCTGGAGGCTCACGGATATTTCGCCCGTGACGCCGAATCCGGGAAGTACCGTGTGGGCCTCAAAATCCTGAGCCTCAGCCGGGGAGCTTTAGGC
>JASHTD010000226.1 GCA_030040725.1 Candidatus Sulfotelmatobacter sp.
CGCGCCGTCAGTTAGGTGGTGGGGATAGAATTTTACCGGCCTCTATAGCTATCCTCGCCAAAGGCGCCCCAGCCGAGAAATCGAAGCAACAGCTCCCATACATCGAAAGCTAAACCATCGATTGTGCAAATTCTTTCAATCTATTGCGGAAGCACGAAGTTGTGTAGAATCTTTTCCGGTTGTTCGGGGAAAAAGAGGGCCTTTGCATGAGCAGCAGCCACAAGTCTGTCGTCTGTTTTATTCTATTTTTGTTCGCCACGGGTTTGGTTGCAGCGCAAACGTATACCGTGACTGACATGGGCGTCCTGTCGGGCGACCGGAGCAGCCTTGCCTATTTCGTCAACTCCTCCGGACAGGTCACCGGCTGTTCCGATAATTCGAGTTCGCAAAGCACTCTGTGCCAGGGCGACTCGCCCTCCGACGCATATCTGTGGAGCAGCAAAACCGGCCTGATGGACCTTGGAAATCTGCCGGGGTTCGATTCGAGCGTCGGCGTAACGGTCAATGACTCGGCTGAGGTCGTAGGCTTTTCCGAGAATGTGCAGACTGGCGTCTACTACGGCTTCGTGTGGACCAAGGAGAGCGGAATGGTTGAACTGGCGCCTTTGCCTGGCGGCATTGCCAGCGTAGCAGCCGCTAATAACGATAAGGGCATTATCACGGGCTATTCAACCATGACGAATGGCGACGTCCACGCGGTCATCTGGAAGGCAAGCGGCGAGACTTACCAGATCACTGATTTAGGGACCTTTCCGGGCTCGCCGTACACGTATGCGTATGACATTAACCAGAATTCGCAGGTGGTTGGCGAAGCCTATAACCAGGCCGGCACGCGGTACACAGCCGTGCTGTGGAGCTCAGTGACCGGGTGGAAAAACCTGGGAACCCTGCCGAACGGGAACAACAGTATCGCCGATTGGATAAACGATTACGGCGAAGCAGTCGGCGCATCCACAACCACCCAATACCCGAACGGAGTGGCAGTTCGCTGGGACACTTCGGAAGAAATTCACAGCCTAGGCACGCTGCCGGGAGGAACCCAGAGCTACGCCGGAGGCGTTAACGATCTGGGACAGATTGTTGGGGAATCAACGGTGTCAGGGGGCGAACTTCACGCCTGTATCTGGGAGAATGGCACCCTGCAGGATTTGAACAATCTGATCGCTTCCGGCTCCGGATGGGTGCTGAATCATGCCAGCGCGATCAACAGGTCGGGGCAGATCTCAGGGTTCGGCACCATCAACAGCGAGAATCATGGCTTTCTGCTGACGCCCATACGCTAAGGCAGCTGTCGGGAAGGGGCTTTGGCGGCTACTTCTTCTCGGCGATCTTGCGGGAAATCTCTTTCATGAGTTTGGGGCGAAGGTCGGCGAGCACGCTGTCGACGATGCTAGCGACGTCAGATGTATTTTCATGCTCTGGAGGATTCGCCGAGGGCAATCCTTGTTCGGCCCCAGCGGCTGCGGCCGCGGCATTGGCTTCTTTTGCCGTCTCACCGGCATCGGATTCCTGCGAGCCATCCGGTTCCGTTGGGACGGTCTTGCCCGTATCCCGGATTTGCCGCCAGTTGGCCCACGCGGTTGCTGTGCTCTTGACGATCTCATGATCTGGCGCGGGTTTATCTTCGGATTTCGCTTCAGACCTCGCTTCGCCGGAACGAAAGGCACGATAGCCGGAAGATCCCATCGTTTCGGGATCGGTATCAGCGTGCGTTTCCTGCCTTGATTCGAAGTAGGCAGGCACAGCCTCTGTCTCCGGAGCGGGAGCGGAATCCTCGGCTGCAGCGGATTGCACGTCGCGTATGATCCCGGCCGGTGCTGTAACTTCATCTTGTGGGTGCGATTCAGCAGTAGCTTGCGGAGCCGAAGTATCTTGCGCGAGGCCGCCGCCAACCAGCTCAGGCTGTGGCGTGAAAGCACTCGGGGGCTCAACCGAACCGGTCTCCTGTTCAACCGAAGCGGAGGAAGCCATGGCTGCCGTCACCGGCGAATCAGTCTGCGAGGTTGAAAAGGAGGCCCGCTCCTCTGACACCGCAGGAACAGCAGGCAAGGCTTCTGGCACGGGAACCGATTCTTGAGTGGGCTCCGAAACGACTGCTGCGACCGCAGCCTCCGCCGACGGAATCTCCGCCGCGGCGTTCACGGATGCCGGCTCGGCGCTGTTCGCCTGCAATGCTGCACTAGCCTTCTGCATCTCATGGTCCAGCGAGAGTCCAGCCTCGTCGCCCTCAAGAGCGACCGCGACCGCCGTCCAACGGGATGCTTCTCCTGAACTTACGACGGAGTCCGCCGTCGCTGCCATGGTCACGGGTTCGTCCTGCGCGTCATTTGATTCGTGCGAACCGGTTTCACTTGAGTCTGAATCCTGTGAGCCTGCAGCGGCAGCTCTGCCTTCGCTTGCCGACGGGGCTGGCATAATGGGCGGAGCCGCGGCCTCGAGATCAATCTCGTGCATCGGCGGTTCGAAACCTACAGTCTGAGGGGCTGGCTCGGCGACAGCCTGGCTTGCGGCTTCCGACAATCGCTTGTCCTCTTCGAGCGCCGCGGTTGCCACCTGGATTTGCGCCGCGGCAGCCGTAATTGCGCCCAGTTCTTCCTGGGTTACATCCTTTGGCAGCCCCGACACGGGCACACCGGAGGGCGTCAAAGCGGCTACATCCACCTTCTCAACCTCACGTCCGGGCGATTCTTGCTTGGAGCTTTCTTCTTGCTTGTGGGCTGTTTCCAGCGCTCGCTCTTCCGGCGTCTCAACCACCGTGCGGAGATCCCGGTTCACAGGGTTATAACTAGAAACTTGCTCGTCAGATTTTTCCGCTGCCTCTTCCGTCTCGGTCTTTTCATGTGGAAAACTGATGCGATTCTTCCAACCGTTGTCTTCGCCGCGTCCTCGTCCGGATTCTTCGACAGCGGCAATCGCCCGGGCAAAACGGCCGGGACGGGAAGGTTCGGCCCGGGGCACGACTTTATCTTCCAGCTTCGACAGCGCGCTTAACAATTCACTGGCTTCAAATGGCTTTACGATGAAAGCTTCGGCGCGCACCCGCTGGGCCTCTTCCGGCTTGAATGGCTCCAACTTACCCACGGTAAGCAATACGGGGATTCTTGCGGTATCTTGCGATTCTTTGAGGCGCTGGCAGACTTCCAGGCCACTGTATCCGGGCATGTAAACATCCAGCACGACCAGATCGGGCTTAATCTCGCTGATCTTTTTGAGGGCTGCCGAGCCGTTGTTGACGGCAATGACTTCGTAGCCCGCATCGGCGAGGATTTTGCGCCCCATATTCTGGGCGGTCACGCTGTCGTCGGCGAGCAATATCTTACGAGCCAAGGAAATCCTCTAGTGAGGGGAGATACCGCGAAGGTAACCTGCCCAAGAACGTAAGTCAATGATCCAAGGGTAGGTAACAGGTTACCGCCGTTCAGCACCTAGTGGGTTGGCGGCAACTAAAGGCGAAGCAGTCCGAAGGGCACTGACTGTCGACTTAGGGCTAAAACGGAAAATCGGCCTGTCTAGAGGATGAAAAGCTTCTTTATTCCCTTCTTTTTCTTCTTCTTGCTGCTGGAAATATCCTTGTCGCTGGCAAAAGCGGAGTTTCCGCTCGAACTCGCCGAAGCCTGGCCACCGGAAGAGGACGAGGCCTCCTGCTGAATTTCGTTGATCTGGCCCGGAGGGGGAACGACCGGTTCCTCCTGCGCACTTTGAGCGGTGACGTTCGGCTGCAATGCATTTGGGTCTGTCGATGACGGCGGCACGGCCGCAGTCGACGCAGGAGTTGTGGGCTGCAGCTCGTTGGGATCAGATGATGTCGTCGGTTGAGCGAATGGATTCGTATTCGTTGCTGCAGGCGCCGGCTGATCGGATCTCGGTGCTGGCTCATTGGCTCCGGGGGCGCCAGTCTTCGCCGATTCTATGGTCAAAGTTTTTTCGGCTTTGCCGTTGTTTGTCGAAAGCCCGAGAGCCTCCCGCATGCTTTCGGCGGCTAATTGATTGGCAGAAACCGGCGTGGGATCAACCAAAGTTGGCTCTCCCACTTTAGCAGCCTGAGAAACATCCGGTCCCTTCTTGACTGCTGAAATCAACCGGTCGACTGTCCCAGCATCGCGGCGGCTTTCTTCTTCGGCCTTGTTCTGGGCAACGGCTGCCCTGGTGGGCCTTGGAATCGGCTGATGCAGGGCCGCCAGGCGCTTCTTCGCGTCGGGCTCGCGATCCATGAGCGGATAGCGGGTGATGATTTGCGAATAAGCCGCGCTAGCATCCTTGGT